>CALAIO010000144.1 GCA_937923355.1 uncultured Rhizobiaceae group bacterium
TCAGGGGTAGAAAAATCCACAACAGCCAATGATACTGGTCCATCAGATTGGGTTTGCAGAATAAAGTTACCTTCAAACTTCAACGAGGTACCCAGCAACACGGTAAGCGCAATCATTTCTGCCATCAGGAATGCAATATCCTGCGGATAGTTATGACGCTTTAAAATTGTATCTAGCATATCGCCCAGATGCACTGCCCGCCCACGAATGTCCAAAGGCTCAACCGCGAAGGGAACAACGACATCGTCACCAACAAATTTGTATTCTTGATTTTCCGGATTTACTGAATCAGACATATTTCAATACTCAACGACTGGATTGTAAGCACCAAGCCAAAATGGCTTTTTGCGCATGTAGGCGGTTTTCTGCTTCATCAAACACTACAGATTGAACACCATCCATGACGCTGTCGGTTACTTCTTCACCACGGTGAGCCGGCAAGCAATGCATGAAAATAGCGCTTTCATTCGCTTTTGCCATAAGCTCATCATTTACCTGATAAGGCATGAACGTATTGTGGCCTGATGCTTCACCTTCAAAACCCATCGACGTCCAAGTATCGGTGACAACACAATCCGCTCCCTTCACGGCAGATATTGCATCATGCCCAAGGTTGATTTTGGAACCACGCTCTTTCGCCCATTGCATATATTTATCATCTGGCTCGTGGCCTTGAGGAACAGCGATTTCAAGCTCATAATTAAATACGCTGCTTGCTTCTATCAATGAATTAAGAACGTTATTTCCATCGCCTGTCCAAACAACTTTTTTGCCTTCGCAAGTACCCAGTTTTTCTTCCATTGTAACCACATCGGCCATAATCTGACATGGATGCGTATCGTCCGTTAATCCGTTGATTACGGGAACAGTTGCATTTTCAGCCAGCTCAAGTACACGGGCGTGATCTGTTGTTCTGATCATGATCGCATCGACATAACGTGAAAGCACCTTTGCAGTGTCTGCAACGGTCTCACCACGCCCAAGTTGCATTTCAGCACCCGACAGAATGATAGTCTCACCCCCCAATTGCCGCATGCCTACATCAAAGGAAACTCTGGTACGTGTTGAAGGCTTGTCAAAAATCATGGCAAGCATTTTGCCTTCCAAAGGTTTTGTCTGATTGCCTGATGACTTCATCGCGTGCGCAGACGCAATTATGCCTTTCAAGGAATCCTTATCGACGCTCGAAATATCGAGAAAGTGACGAACTTGAGAAGTCATGAGAATTAAGCTTTCTGAGTCGCTTTAAAAGCATCAAAGGCAGCAATCATTTTATCACGAACAGCACGAATATCGTCTTCACTGATAATAAGCGGTGGCAAGATACGGATAACATTGTCACCTGCCCCTACGGTCAACAAACCTTGCTCACGCATGGCGGCAATTAAATCAAGATTAAGCGCCTTTGCTTTTAAACCAATCAAGAGCCCTGCACCGCGAACGCCCTCAAGCAAATCCGGATAGGTATCCACCAGTTCTGCCAAATGCTGACGGAACAATATAGACTTGTCGTTTACCTCATCCATGAAATTATCTTCAAGAACCACATCAAGCACCGCATTACCAATCGCCATAGCGAGTGGATTACCACCGAAAGTTGACCCATGTGTTCCTAACACCATCGCAAGCGCCACTTCTTCTGTTGCCATGCAAGCACCGAGAGGGAAACCACCACCAATGCCTTTTGCGATCGCCATGATGTCTGGCTCAACATTATGAATTTGATGCGCAAACAATTTGCCGCAACGGCCAATGCCCGTTTGCACTTCGTCGAACATCAAAAGGATACCATGCTCATCACACAGTTCGCGTAAGCCACGCAAACATTGCGCAGGCACTTCACGAATACCACCTTCACCCTGAATAGGCTCTACAAGAATGGCAGCCGTCTTATCATCGATTGCCGCTTTCAGTACATCATGATCGCCAAAGGGAAGATTGATAAAGCCAGGTGCAATTGGGCCAAAGCCTTCCAGATATTTGGCTTGTCCACCTGCTGCAATCGTTGTCGTGCTTCGTCCATGAAAAGCGCCTTCAAATGTAATGATGTTTACACGGTCAGGATTGCCTTGTGCATAGTGATAGCGACGCGCTGTTTTAATCGCCATCTCCATGGCTTCAACGCCCGAATTGGTGAAGAAAACACGATCTCCAAAACTGTTGTCGCACAATCTGGTTGCAAGTTTCTTTTGGCCAGGAATTTCAAAAAGATTAGACAGGTGCCAAATTTCTTCAGCCTGGTTTTTTAGCGTTTGCACCAGATGCGGATGGCCATGGCCAAGTGAGTTTACAGCAATGCCTGATGTACAATCCAAATACTCATTTCCATTCGTATCATACAATCGACAACCTTCAGCACGTGCAAACTCAATCGGTGGCGGTGCGTAAATATCAAACGTATGTTGTTCTTTTCCCATGGAATAACTTTCCTGAAACTTGAGTAGTGTGTAACTTTTTGTTCAAAATAAAAAACCCGCCATCAAGACGGGGCATTTTAGACTGCAAGCGCAGAATTTATCTTATACACATAAAATACTTTGCAAGGACTTAATGGTCAACCCTTATAAACCTTGGATTTTTGAGGGTCTAAAAATATTTACCCACAGGATTACAAGCCAAGTCTTGCAATATCGATTCTCCTTTCCACAGGTAAATGGAACATGATTCTCTTAGCTGGGGATATTCTGAAAAAATGATTCGATATGGCCTTTCGACTCTTGTGCTGAGACTCCCAGCCTGATTAATTCATTCTCAGTAAAGTGGTATCGTAACCTGCGGCGTACATCGTAGGAAATATAACAAGTAGAAGCGTTTTAACCTGAATTAGTCATTTTGGGTACGGGGATGGATTCTGCGAAAATTCGGAGATTGTAGACATATGTCTTGGACAGATGATCGAGTAGCTACGCTTACAAAATTATGGGCAGATGGATTAAGCGCCAGCCAAATTGCAGCGGAACTTGGTGGCGTCACCAGAAATGCTGTTATCGGGAAAGTACACAGACTAGGGCTTTCTGGTCGTGCTAAACCTGCAAGCACAAGTGCACGCAAATTGAAGACTGCAGCGCGTAGCGGCAATACATATAACGCACGGCCCAGAGCCTTGCGCCCAACTGGCAGAACAGCACCAAGTGTGCCTGCACGACCTGCCATTGAAGATATTCCAGTTCCAGAGAGCAAGAAGCTTAACCTTGTTGATCTGACAGAAAAAACCTGCAAGTGGCCCGATGGCGACCCTTCCACAGATGATTTTCACTTTTGCGGCAATACGCCAAAGGAAGATGCGCCATATTGTGAATACCATTGCCGTATGGCTTATCAAACGGTCACAGATCGTCGCCGTGTTAAGCGCGCAGCCGCAGGTTAAAAATCACCTTTAGACAAATTTGTCATTTAATGAATAACCCGCTCCGCGCACTGTGCGGATCGGGTCTTTTTCTTTCCCGCGTGTTATGGAACGGCGAAGGCGGCCAATGTGAACATCCACTGTACGTTCATCAACGTAATTATTATTTCCCCAAACACCATCCAACAATTGCGCGCGTGAGAAAACGCGCCCTGGTGCACTCATCAGAAATTCGAGCAATTTATACTCGGTTGGCCCAAGACGTACTTCACGTCCGTTACGATGAGCTCGGTGCATTTCTTTATCAAGTTCAATATCACCACAAACAATCCGGCTGGAAACTTTGTTCGGGTTGCTACGTCTCAAGGTCGCTTTGATACGCGCCATTAATTCCGGAACAGAAAAGGGCTTTACGACAAAATCGTCTGCGCCCGTGGAAAGCCCTCGCACACGTTCTGCCTCTTCGCTTCTTGCAGTAAGCATGATGATTGGCAAGGCTTCTGTTTCACTGCGCAAGCGCACTCTGCGGCAAAGCTCTATGCCCGAAAGGCCAGGCAGCATCCAGTCCAGCAATAATAAATCAGGGACTGTCTCACGCAGTCTTAATTCTGCGTCATCGCCACGCTCAACGACTTCCACCTCATAGCCTTCAGCTTCAAGATTATATCGAAGCATTTCAGAAAGTGCTTCTTCATCTTCAACGACCATAACATTAGGATGCATTTATCTTTTCCTATATCATGCGATTTAAGGCTTTGGCTCAGGATTGATTTTCCGAAGCGATGTCGTATGAACCTGTGACCATATAGTGAATGGTTTCTGCCAGGTTGGTTACATGATCACCAATGCGTTCCATGTTTTTGGCGCAGAAAAGAAGATGCGTACAATAAGTGATGTTGCGCGGATCTTCCATCATGTAGGTTAAAAGCTCGCGGAACAACGACGTATAAAGACTGTCGATTTCATCGTCACGATCCCAAACTTCACGCGCTTTTACAATGTCTTTAACTGCGTAAGCGTCCAGGGCATCTTTCAATTGTTCCAGTGAAACATTTGTCAAATGCTGCAAGCCTCTGAGCAATTTCTTTGGTGGCAGATTGTCTTCAATCTGGAAGGCGCGTCTTGCAACGTTTTTACCAAGATCGCCAATACGCTCCAAATCCGTTGCCATGCGCAATGCGCCAATAATTTCGCGTAAATCCATCGCCATGGGCTGACGCTTAGCAATGATCAGAACAACATGATCGTCAACTTCCTGTTGCAGCGCATCAAGAACTTTATCATCTGCGACAACAGCCTGTCCTAGTCCTTTATCAGCTGTAACCAAAGCAGTTACAGAGCGTGCAACCATGCTTTCTGCATTGCCACCCATTTCTGATATTTTGGCTACTAGATAGTTTAGGTCTTCATCAAAAGCGGTAACTGTATGTTCGCTCATTTTGGTATGCCTGTCCTTTTGTAAGCCTTGTAAGGCTGATTAACCGTAACGGCCAGTAATGTAATCTTGTGTTTTTTGATCTGTCGGGTTTGTAAAAATTGTATCTGTATCATCTACTTCGACCAAATTACCCAAATGGAACATGGCCGTTTGTTGTGAAACACGTGCTGCCTGTTGCATGGAGTGGGTTACGATAACAATCGTGTAGTTTTCGCGAAGTTCGTCGATCAGCTCTTCAACCTTTGCCGTTGCAATCGGGTCAAGCGCTGAACATGGCTCGTCCATCAAGATAACTTCCGGGCTCACTGCAATAGCACGCGCAATACAAAGGCGCTGTTGCTGACCACCAGAAAGTCCTGTGCCTGCTTCATGCAAACGATCTTTGACTTCTTCAAACAAGCCTGCGCGCTGAAGACTTCTGACAACCACTTCTTCAAGATCAGTTTTATTGCGTACAAGACCATGAATTTTCGGGCCGTAGCCAACATTTTCAAAAATCGATTTCGGAAACGGATTTGGTTTTTGGAACACCATGCCCACGCGCGCGCGCAGCTCTACAACGTCAATATCACGGTCATAGATATCCTGATCATCAAGTCTGATATCGCCTGACACACTACAAATATCAATTGTATCGTTCATGCGGTTCAAGCACCTCAAGAAGGTGGATTTGCCACAGCCGGACGGCCCGATAAGTGCTGTTACTTGCTTTGCAGGAATATCGAGACTTACATTAAAAAGCGCCTGCTTTTCACCGTAAGAGACATTGACGTCTTTGCCAGACATTTTGATTTCAGTTTCTACCATTTTATTTAACGCGTCTTCCTGTCTTTTTGTACTCAATATATTCATAACAAAATTCCTACCAACGACGTTCAAATCTTTTGCGTAACAATACCGCAATAGCATTCATTAGAACCAGGAATCCAAGTAGCACCATGATAGCCGCTGCCGTCTTCTGCTGGAAGCCCGGTTCTGGAAAATCTGCCCACATATAAATCTGAACCGGCAAAACTGTCGCTGGATCAAGAATGCCTGCTGGAATATCTACCACAAATGCTACCATACCAATCATCAAGAGCGGTGCAGTTTCACCCAGCGCTTGCGCCATGCCGATGATGGTGCCTGTTAATATGCCAGGCATCGCCAGAGGTAAGACATGATGAAATACTGCCTGAATTTTAGATGCACCAACACCGAGTGCTGCTTCCCGGATAGAAGGCGGAACAGCCTTGAGCGCTGCACGTGAGGCAATAATAATCGTTGGCAATGTCATCAGAGCCAATACCATACCGCCAACCAGAGGCGCTGAGCGTGGTAATTCAAAAAAGTTCAAAAACACTGCCAAGCCCAGCAAACCGAATACAATGGATGGCACAGCAGCCAAATTATTGATGTTGACTTCAATAATATCCGTAATGCGGTTTTTTGGTGCAAACTCTTCCAGATAAATCGCTGCTGCCACACCTAATGGGAATGACAAGGCCAAGGTGATTAACATTGTAAAAAATGATCCTACAACCGCTCCCCAAATGCCTGCCAGTTCAGGTTCACGGCTAGCGCCCTTGGTGAAAAATATTGTATTGGCACGGTTTTCAATTCGACCATCTGCCACAAGCCTATCAATGACAGCAACTTCCTTATCAGAGAATTTGCGATTTTCTTCTGCTTCCAAAATCTCTTGCATTTGCCATTGACCAGAAGCACTTGTCTTATCTGCAAGTGGAATAATAACTTCACCTTTGGCAGATGTTCCTTCTACCTCGGTTACCTTGATTACACCGCCACCAGCGCGCAGTAAGAGAGACGGCATGCTTCTATCGAGTATTTCTCTTGAAGTT
>CALAIO010000145.1 GCA_937923355.1 uncultured Rhizobiaceae group bacterium
TAATTTTCATTTGGCTTGCTTATGGCATATGGCGCTTCCTGGCAGTTAGCCTTGTAGTCGTATCTGTCTTTTTTGCCATTAATATGATTTTTTACCCGGTGCTGTTTGAACATTTTTTATCTGCTTTACAGTTTGATCGCTATGATACGGAAATTTATGGCATCACCTTGTTCAGTCACATATCCAGCTTTGGTTTTAACAGTGCTATCTCAATAGTGCCGCAGCTTCTTTTAATCGGGACTTTATTTGGTCTGTTTGTTTTAAGATTACCGTCTTTGAGGCACGATCAGCAATTTTTAATATTGTTCATTTTGGCTGTTTTTATAAACCCAAAACACATCACTTATGATCTTATGGTGGCTGTGCCAGCACTCGTGATTTTATTGCTACAGGCCAATACGAAGACAATGATTGTAGGCGCAAGTATTTTGGTTGGCGTTTCCTTGCTTGATTTTAGTGGGGAGGGCAAACCATATTTTCAATGGTGGTATGGCTATATAGGTACTTTTATTCTTGTTCTGATAAGTGGCAAATTTCAGTTTGATAGCTTTTGGCAACGCATTCTCGTACCCATACAAAAACCCCGTTGAAATTAATCAACGGGGCTGTAATGAGGTTGCCTCAGAGTTTGAATTTATTGCGTTGCTGCAGCAAATTCATCGACATTTAATGCACCATCTGCATCTGTGTCAGCAGCTGCAAATTGCTCTTCTGTCCATGTAAGGCCAGCTGCGCCTGCTTCAGCAAGCGTGATGCCGCCGCTTTGGTCTGCATCAATAGATTCAAATGATGCCTGCGCAAAAGATGAACCTGCTGTGAAACCAGTGATTGCTAGTGCAAGAATAAGCTTTTTCATAATCTTTACTCCTAAGTTTATGTTGCCGCATTTGCAGAATTGCGTTTGTCGGCTGAGGTAAAGATGGCGTTTGATTGCGGCGTGTTTTGGTTTGATTTTGGGTGATTTTCCGGCCGTGAAATCAAACGATATTTCATCACGTAATATAACAAACTGATAAAAATCAAAGTTGAACTCTCATCACAATATTGAAAGAATTGGGCTTTCACATTCCATTCAGTCTGTATTTGCGATAAGTTCTTGATAGATAAACCAAACTGGATTTTTAAATGCTCATGCCACGTCTTTCTCGTCGTTCTTTTGTTGTAAATTCTCTTGCTTTTGGATTTGTTGCGAGCAGCGTGCCTGCCCATGCTGCTAACGTTGCTTCGGTCTTAAGAGGCGATGCAATTAAGTGGAATGGCACTGTCATAGACCTTGATCCGCTGAAAAGTTATTATCGCGGCAAGCTTGGAAAAGGCATTTGGACTGCCAAGAAAGGTCTTAGCAAGCGTGGAGTTGAGCTGGTACGTACTTTGCAGAATGCAGGTAGTGATGGTCTTGAACCACGTGATTATTTATCAGCCTTGCCAAAGAATATCCAAAGCCTGACAGGTAAAGATTTGGCGGGCGCTGAACTTTATCTTAGTCAATCGTTTTGGAAGTTTGGTCGTGATTTGTCTGCAGGGCGTACCACGCCTGCAGTTTCTGAACCTGACATTATTATCTCGCGTAAGAAAACGGATGTGAAAGGCTGGCTTAATTTGGCTAACAAACGCGGGCCTGAAAAAGTGATTTCAGCGCTGCGGCCGCCGCATCCGCAATATTTTGCACTTCGCAAGGCGCTTGCCAAAACTAAAGGGGCAAAGGCACGCCAGATTATCGTCAATATGGAACGCTGGCGCTGGTTGCCGCGTGGGCTTGGCAAAAAGCATGTGATGGTCAATCAGGCAGCGTTTGAAGTGCGCACCGTAAGCAGTGGGAAAACAATTGATAAACGCCGTGTTGTAGTAGGAAAGCCATATCACAAGACGCCGATGTTTTCTCATACTATTCAATATGCCGATTTTAATCCAACCTGGACAGTGCCGCGCTCTATAGCAGGTAATGAGATTTTACCTAAATTGCGCAAAGACCCAAGCTATTTGGAACGTAATAACTATAAGGTGCATACAAGCTGGAAAGCCGATGCGCCTGTCATGAACCCGCATTCGGTTGACTGGAGTGCAGTTAATGGCAAGAAATTTCCTTACAAGATTGTTCAGCAGCCTGGTGACAATAATGCGCTGGGTCAGGTCAAAATCATGTTCCCGAACAAGTTCAATGTTTATCTGCATGACACACAATCCAAGAGCCTGTTTTCCAAAAGTGCGCGCGCTTTTTCCCATGGCTGTATCCGTGTTGAAAAACCGCTTGAGTTTACCGAAAAGCTCTTTGGTTCACGTGCGTTAAACCAATCAAAGATGAAGAAAATATTGGCTAATCCTGCGACACAACGTGTGCACCTTAAAAAGCCAGTGCCTGTTCATCTCGCCTATTTCACTACATGGGTAGAGGGTGGCAAGGTTAGTTTTTACAAGGATGTGTATGGCCGCGATAAACTGGTGAGCAATCTGCTTTTTGGCAGGGCATAAGTTTAACGCCACTTGCATTTTTGACGTAATTCCCCAACTATTATGGTTAATCAAGGATTAATCGTGAGTTTTGGTTATGATCAAAAAAGAGATGGAAGCAGGCGAGATTGAACGCAGGGTGCATGATCTTGCTAATGCGATGAACAAAATCCGCACTGCGCAGGCTGATCGCGACGATGTCGTTGTAGAGATGAAGCACACTAAGGTCAGTCGTCTTGAGCTTCTTCGTGATGATTTGCAACCGGTTCTGGAAGATATTCCTTATGACAATGAGATGTTCGATTTTGCTCTCGTTAAGGGTGATGCCCCGCGGCTTTGGATCGACATGACATCTTTTGTGCGCATGGGTGCTGACGGGCGCGAATATGAGTTCGTCAAAGATACGCGTATGGGACGTGTTATTCTTGGACGCGGCAGCAGTCGTAAAAAAATGGGTGAACATATCACTGATTATGTTGCAGAACGTATTCTTGAACGGGAGCGCATGATTGAAGGCGACTGGCTTTCGCTTACACACATGATGGACGCGCGCAATGCGGACCGTGAAAGCGATAATCATATGAAGCAAGCTGATCCTGAACTTGAGAAAGATACAGGTTCAATGCCAACTTCATCAGAACCGACGGTAGAACCACATACCATGCAAAGCGTCGTTAACCGGCCACAGCATTCAACGCTTTCATTGTTTGTATGGTTTTTAACCGGACTTGTTGCTGGTGCGGGCATTTTGTTTATTTTGGCCTGGTTTGGTTTGATGGAACAAATTGTGCAGTGGGTGCAGTAACGGAAACAAACGCCTAAAGGGTTTGACTTGATATCAGACCCACGCCATCCGTTTCATTCGTAAACCCATATTCTTCAAACAGTGTCGACCAGCCCGACTTGGTTTTTTCTATTGAGAAAAGATTATAGCGACCTGCTGGTTTGTGCCCGCCTGGTGCATTGCCTGCTGCTGGTACACAGATGACAGGTACTTTCCCAGTAGGTCCCATAATATTGGTTTTCGTATCAAGATGAGTATGACCGTGCAGGATTAATTCTGCACCATGTTTTAAAACGACTTCCCTAAAACGTGCCTGCCCAATAAGACGCTTGTACCATGGCGTAGCATTTGAAAATGGAGGATGGTGGATTAAAATGACACGGTACATGTCTTTTGTTTGATCCAGAATTTTTTCAAGACGCTTTGCTTGTGCTTTTCTAAAGTAGCCAGTTGCAAAAAAAGGTAGGGTTGCTTCTGCTGAATTGCAGGCAATGATGGCCACATCGCCACGCTTGCGCAGGATGGGATAATCCTTGGCGCTGGAAATAAGCTTGTCATCGCCAGAGATATAGGGTGTCCATTTATCGATTGAGCGCTGCAAGGCAGAAGGCACGTAAGCATCATGATTTCCGCAATTGGCCGTGACGTTTTCCGGTTCGCCCAAAAGCTTTAAAAAGCTGCTCGCCATGTCGTATTCATCTGGCAGAGACAGGTTCATCAAGTCTCCTGTTACTGCAATATGATCAATTGGCTTGTTTTGAATATCTCCTATAAGTCCGCCCAGATAATCACCAGCCAGAACGCTTTTGCGGTTTAATTTCCAGTTTAAATATCCGGTAATGCGCTTGCCAGCCAATTGATGAAATTTGACTGGCGGCAAAGGGCCCAAATGGACATCGGATATATGGGCAAGGCGAAACATACAAAGTGCATACTATTGCCAGTGGATTTGGACAAGGTTGTATTTTTTAACATCGATGGATAAAGCTTATTCATGGCCGATAATAAATTTCTGCGAAAGCTCTTCCATCTCTATTTTTTAATCAGGCGTCCGATGACATTGGGTGTACGCGTTTTGGTTGAAAATGAAAAAGGCGAGGTGCTTTTGGTCAAGCATACTTATGTTGAAGGCTGGTATCTGCCAGGCGGTGGTGTCGAAACAAATGACACTATGGCGCAGACAGCCATAAAGGAACTTCGCGAAGAAGTTGGTTTTGAAGTGACAGGCGAGCCGCGATTGCTTGGAATATATAAAAACAATTCAGCTTCCAAGCGCGATCACGTTGCGCTTTACAAGGTCGGTCAATGGTGTGAAGCGGAGACCTTTAAGCCAAACCGTGAAATTGCGGAAATAGGATTTTTTGCGCTTGATGCCTTGCCAGATGATATCACTAAAGGAAATTTGCGGCGTATTAGGGAAGTTTATTTTGATGCGCCAGTTTCGCAATACTGGTAATTGCAAAGTTCAAATTAACCAGCAGAACGATTTGGGATAGACGAAGACGGCTTCGCATGATATCTGATTTTCAAATAAATACCGAGGACACGATGTTCACAAACAAGACCTTACGACGACGAACCACCTTGCGCATCAAGCGCAGCATTTCGCTCGTCTAATTCACGTCTTGGTTTTTCAGGCAGGGATTAGAAAAATCCTCTTTTAAAAAGTCTGAACCATGAATTCTCTTACCGATATTATAAAACCTGAATCCCCTGATGATTACGATGCTGTTGAAAAGCTTGCAGAACAAGCTTTTGGACCGGGTCGCTTTACTCGTTCGGCGTTTAGATTGCGCGAAGGCGTAATGAGTGAGCCGGATTTGTCTTTTACCTTGCATCGAAGCGGCAATTTGGTTGGCTCTGTTAAACTGACTAAAATCCTGATTGGCAAGGATGAAGCCTTGCTTTTGGGCCCTTTGGTAGTGGCTCCTGAATGTAAAAGTGAGGGAGCAGGAGCTGCACTCATGCGCGAGGCAGTCAGTGCTGCAACGAAAGCAGGACACGAAGCGATTTTGCTGGTTGGGGATTTTGACTACTATAAGAAATTCGGTTTTGAGCAAGTTGCCAATGGACAGATCAAAATGCCAGGACCTGCGGATCCAGCCAGAATTCTTCTGTGTCCTTTAGTGGAGGGCGCGCAAGCCAAGTTTCAAGGATTGGCTGCGCAATATCAAAAGCGCTAGCTTTAACGACCTTCTCTAAACCACATGGATGCAAAGCCGAGCAGTAGCAGTGCCAACCCAATCAATCCTGTAAAGAGAGGAATTCTAAAGACACCGTTCAAGACGCTTGCGTTGGTATTTACAAGACCAACCCAGCCTCTGCCGCTTTTGGTTGCGTTTTGGCTAACTTGTATAAGGCGCGGTATGCCATTGTCTTCAATACGCTGAATGGAACCCGAAGTCGCTTCAACGGTTGGTTTGAGTAATTCTGTTGTGCTAATCACTGCAGCAAGTTCGCGAGGGTTGGCAGGGCCTACTTGCGCAAGTGCTGTAAACTCACCGCTGCTGGTGCGGTAAAGTCCGATTTCTTCAACACCCAATTCAGCTGTCCAGATGCCTGCATCTGTTTCTTGAAAGCTTAGCGTTTGGATTTCACCTGATGGTGACGTAATGGTCACATCTTCCGGTTGTTCGCCTAGTGTTTGCCGGGTGAGAGTTAGTGTTTTCCCACTCGCATCTGCGGTCAGGCGTTCTTCTTCAAGCTCAGGCTCTTTCATCAGCCAATGCGCCAGACGTCGCAATAATTGGACATGCGGCCCGCCGCCTTCAAAGCCACGCGACCAGAGCCATACATGATCTGAAAGAAAGAGTGCGACGCGTCCTTCATCCTGGCGTTGAAGCATCAGGACAGGTTCTCCTTGCTCATTTTCCATGACGCTTTCGCCGCCCAATTGGTCAACACCGACCGAGCGGAACCAGCGGCTCCACTTTGGTTTTTCTTCATCCCAGCCATCAAGGTCACGGGTGACCGGATGTTTTTGCCCTGTCTCAGGTATGCGCGGTGTAAAGGGTGCTTCGGTAACTTGTCCATCTGCCACTGCTGGTAAAACAGAGCTAAGAGGTGTTGCGCCGATGCTGAGTGGATCGGCATATTCTGGCCCTGCTGCAACCAGCACTGCACCGCCATCGCGCACATAGCGGGCTATATTGTCAAAGTATAAAACAGGCAAAACACCACGTCGTTTGTAGCGATCGAAGATGATCAGATCGAACTCATCAATTTTCTGGACAAACAATTCACGCGTTGGAAAAGCAATTAGCGAGAGTTGGTTGATGGGCGTGCCATCCTGTTTTTCAGGTGGGCGCAGAATTGTGAAATGCACCAGATCAACGGACGCATCTGATTTCAATAAATTGCGCCAGGTGCGTTCGCCCGCATGCGGTTCGCCGGAGACAAGAAGTACGCGAAGATTTTCACGGATACCATTCAGCGTTGTGAAAGTGCTGTTGTTGATTTCAGAGATTTCACCTTCTGCAATTTCGACACTGAGTTCGATGATGTTTTTTCCGCCATGGGGAACGTCAAAAACAAAGAACGATTCCTCACCCGCGATAACCTCTTCAATCGCAACTATTTCACCATCAAGACTAATGGTAACTTCGACGGGTGATTTGTTTGTAAAACCGGTTTCCTCGATTTCATAGACAATTTCCTGGCTTTCACCGACAACACCAAAGCGTGGTGCATTCTTTAAAACAATGCGTCGGTCCCGTTCTTCTTTTTTACCTGTGACAATCACATGCAATGGACTGTTTATGTTGGTCTGAGCATTCGTTTCAGGAATGTCATGGACTTGTCCATCCGTGATGAAAATCGCCCCGCCCATTTGATCAGAAGGAACGTCCTGCATAGCGTTGTTGAGCGAAGTGAAGAGCGCAGAGGAGACATCGCTGGTTTGGGAAATTTGATCGGTAACTGTTATTTCGCGCAGTTCAAAATTATCCAGTTTTTCAAATTGCTTACGAATGTCATCAGCAGCACTGGCGGTTTGTTCATCGCGATTGTTCAAGCGTTGGCTGGTGGTTTCATCAATCACTAATGGAACAATGGTTTTAAGTGGGGAACGATCTTCTTGAAGCAGGGATGGGTTAAACAATGCAAGCGCCAAAAGGGCACCAGCAAGCGTGCGGATAAAACTGCCTCTTATTTGTTTGATTAATCCATAAATGCATAAAAGTGCTATGGCAGCGGTGAGGGTAGCCAATAACCAGATTGGTAGTTCAGGGGCAAACGTAATGTT
>CALAIO010000146.1 GCA_937923355.1 uncultured Rhizobiaceae group bacterium
TGATGATTTCGGTTATGTTGCTTGCTGTCTTAATGGATAAGCGCGCTATCACGATGCGAAGT
Source organism: uncultured Rhizobiaceae group bacterium (assembly GCA_937923355.1). The sequence goes on from CALAIO010000146.1 coordinate 63, forward strand.
GTTGCGATTTCGGCGGTAATCATTCTGGTAATCAATCCGCAGAGTCTTTTGTCTCCGGGCTTTCAAATGTCTTTTGCTGCGGTAACCGCACTCGTTGCGGGTTATGAAGTTTTAAATAAAAGGCGAAAGGCGCAGGCAGAAAATACGTTTGTTCCAGTGTCGCAAAACCTGATTGTAAGAACGAGCACAGGCGCTGTTGGCTATTTTACCGGTATTGCTACAACCAGCTTGATTGCAGGGACAGCAACGGCCTTTATCGCCGCATGGCATTTTCATCAGGTCGCACCTTTCGGACTTTTGGCAAACCTTATTGCAATGCCCGTCGTTAGCATTGTCATCATGCCCTGTGTTTTATTTTCAATTTTATTGATGCCATATGGGCTGGAGTTTCTTCCGCTCAGCGCAGTCTCAATAGGCATAGATTGGGTAGTGGAGATTTCACGATGGGTCGAAAGTATATCGCCTAATGGTAATACGGGACTGCTTCCCAAAGGTGCAATTCTTGTATTCGCAAGCTTTCTTATTTTGATTTGCCTTTTAAAAACAAAACTGCGCTATGCCTCGGTAATGCCTTTGTTGGCTTTACCATTTGTACTGCATGAACCGTTGAAACCTGATGTGCTGATATCTGAAAACGGACGTGCAGTAGCAATTAAAACAAGCAGCGATAATCTGGGACTTTTATTTCCAAGAGGGAGTGCCTTTGTTCAAAACATATGGCTAAAGGCTTGGTCGGGTGGAGAACGCGAACCGCTTAAGCTTGCAAAAGAACAATGCAATCGGGAGCGCTGTATTGTTGTCCTGCCATCCAGCAAGATACTACATGTTTTGTATAATCCTGATTTCATACAATCGTCATGCAGTCGCGCTGATATATTGGTTGCGCCAAGGTTGTGGTGGGTAAACTGCAGGCAAAGACAGCCCGAACTGGTGTTGAACCGTTACGATTTTGAACGTTTTGGAACCCACGCATTATATATCAAAAAAGTAATGCCAAAGGCTAAAACTGAAAGCAAAATACTCAAATCCGAAACTCCTCCTCAGAGTATTATAGTCAAAACATCTTTGCCCAAAGCCTCAAGACCATGGCATCGCGATGTTACCCATCCTGATGATGCTAAGAAGTTATGGTAAACGAAAGCTTAATGGTATTGACGAATTAAACCGACCAGTTTGCCTTGAACCTTGACCTGATCAGCGGGAACACGACGTGTTTCATAGGCCGCATTGGCCGGTTCCAGAGCAATCATGTTTCCTTCACTGCGGAAAGTTTTCAACGTTGCTTCTTCATCATCAATCAAAGCCACAACAATTTCGCCACCACGCGCCGTTGTTTCCTGTCGAATGATAACCGTATCGCCATCAAGAATACCTGCTTCAATCATCGAGTCACCTTCAACGGTCAAAGCGAAATGCTCGCCACGCGTAATCATCTCAGGCGGCACGGTCACGGCATGTGTGGTGTGCTGAATGGCAGAGATTGGAACACCAGCAGCAATTTTGCCCATGACAGGAACTTCAAATCCTGCATTGTCATTTTCGTGTGTGGGAGCAGCATTGGGGAAGGGCGTTACATTATCTGCCACGGGAACAGGCCTCTTCGACCCAAAGTCAGCCTGAATAACACTTCCTGTTTGGGCAGGCTCCTCAGCAGATGCCCATGCCTCTGGCATTTTAATAACTTCCAGCGCACGCGCACGGTTGGGGAGGCGGCGGATAAAGCCACGCTCTTCCAGCGCTGTTATCAAACGGTGAATGCCTGACTTGGATTTAAGCTCAAGCGCATCTTTCATCTCGTCAAAGGAGGGTGGAACACCTTCAGCCTGCAAGCGTTCATGAATGAATTGCAATAAAAGCTGCTGTTTTTTAGTAAGCATATGGTCAACCTCTTCCAGATATCACCTAAATGTGCAGTTCAATTGCTCTGATCGAAAAGACAGAATCAAAAGAAACAAACGTAGAACATCTATATCTGTTCTATCTATGTTCTACAAGAGTAAATATTGAATTAATACGATATTTTTAAAAAGTAAACGCAGCTCTGATTTGTTTTCCCTTTGTTTACTATAACAACAAGTTAGCAAATTCATTAGCAATTTTATCAATTTAAAGGTGAGACTCTATTTCCATTAGTTTGGAGAGTGTCATGCGTAATTCCATTTTTGCAGCCATAAAATTTTGTTCTGTGCTTGCCGTATCAAGTGTTGGAGCAACATCTGTATTACCCGTTCAAGAGGCAAATGCTGCCTGTAGCGGCGTGCATCGCACCGTAACGCTCAACACAGCAGGCGGGAAGCGCTACGGCAAATCGCACGGCGGCGCGCAAGACTTTCTAAAGCACAAGGAAGTCGTACTGACGTTTGATGATGGTCCTGTGCCGAATATCACGCCAAAGGTATTGCATGAGCTGGACAAACATTGCGTCAAGGCAACCTTCTTCATGGTTGCAACCATGGCGAAGAATAATCCATCGCTGGCTCGGAAAGTAGCAAACAAAGGCCACACCGTCGGCATTCACAGCTATAGCCACAAAAACCTGGGGCAGGTGAGTGGCGCCAAGGCTATTTCCGATGTGAACCGCAGCATCACGGCCATTGAAAAAGCCGTTGGTCGCGACGTAGCACCATTTTTCCGCTTTCCATATTTGTCAGAAAACAGATCCGTCAACCAACACCTCAAAGGCCTTGGCTATGGTGTTTTCGCGATTGACGTAGACAGTCTTGATTACAAGTTTTCAAATCCAACTTCCATGGTCAACCGCGTGATGAGCGAGTTAAACCGCAAGGGCAAAGGCATTATCTTAATGCACGACATCCAAAGGGTAACCGCAAACGGGCTAGGGCAGTTGCTCACGCGATTAAACAAGGAAGGCTACAAGATCGTTCACATCCGTGGTCGCGGCGGCAAAGACCCATCTGCTCCAGTATTGGTGTCATCAGCATCCGAGACAAAGAAAACGCCAAAGCCAATCGTCGTTGCTTCTCTTGAAACAAAAGAAAAGCCGGAAACCACCTGGACCTTGCGCAAGTCGGTTGATGTACCAGCCAAAAAAGCGAAAAAGACCAAAAAACGCTCCGTCAAAAAAGCATTGACCAACCGTAAAAACCCAATCAGAGCAAAAGTCAAAAAACGCATCATCGTAGCCAGCGCAAAACCCGCCAAACGCGTCAAAAAACAAAAAGTGGCAAAAGTAACAGCCCAAGACGTCTTCAAGCGCAACAAAGCCAAAGCACTAAAACAGTTTGCGAAAAACAAACAAGCGTTCAGAGCGGCGATTAAGAAGCGGATTATTAATTAAGGGTGAGGTACTTGATGCTCATGAATGGAAAGTAAAATGAAAGTTTATTCAATGAGCAGGCCATATGTAGGCGAGGTAGATTTTAACCCTCTTGATGGCAACATATTGAAAGTTGGTCCTGCCGATATGGAGTTTGGACCTCCCATTTTTAAAGTGCTGATGGATGATGGAACAATCATTGCAAAAACCGATAAAAATATCGGTTTAAAAGTAGCAACTCAACACTTGCCGAAAAAGCTTCAAGTTAGCCTTGAGACAGATTCTGATGAACAACCAAAAGGATTATCAGATGTCCATAGAGCTGTAGGTTGTTACGTGGTATCGGAGAAATTCCGAGAGGTAGTTGAAGGTTTGGAACCCAATAAGCACCAGTTTGTGCCAGTAGATTTGATCTGGAAAGATGGAACTAAAGGGCCAACCTATTACTGGTTTTTTGTTGTTGCAAGAATAGACAGCTGCGATCGAGAAAAAACTACCTACAAATGGAATGAGAAGATTTCAGTTTGGGATAGAAATAATGGTGGTGCTTTTGTCTATAATAGCAAGCAGTTTGCTGGCAATGAAATTTGGATAGATAAGTTCAAGCAGATTGGGTCTGCGCAAAATCCAAATGTGACAGAAAAATTTAAGATTGCGATGGAATCCGCTGGAATCAGTGGGATTAGTTTTTTCGCACAAGATGCGGTGTAAATACGGTGACCGTTTACTCTTTCCCTAATTAAACTCTTCCTCAAATAAATTATTCTAACGTATAAACCTACTTCTCTCGTCATCCCGGTCGCCATGCGAACCGGGATCCATTCACGCTCTCTACGAGTATAAATTACGGTGACGGTTTACTAAATACACTAATTAAATTTGTTCTCCGTCATCCCGGTTGCCATGCAAACCGGGATCCATTGACGCTCTCCACGACTCTGGGGAGAAGATAAATGCGTATTTTTCACAAAAGCTGACTCTTTTTGAACAACGTTTTTATATTCTTCCATTGCGCAAATAGGTTCGTTTTCAATATGTTGATGGGCATAATTGATTACACTGGGTCTAGCCCGGCGCAGGCTCTTTCGCATGGCGACCGGGATGACGAGACTTGGGGTGTTTGCCGCAGGCCTTCGCCCCCCTTGAGGGGGAGAATGGAAAATCTTGGAATTGGCTTTAGCCAAACCTTAGATTTTTCAAGAGGGGGGATCGCGGTGTTGATTTTAGGTGATGTATTTGAGGCTGGGTATGTGTTCCCCCCTCTTCCAATTTCTAAGGGCTTAGCCATTGGCTAAACCCAAGAAATTGCATTCTCCCCCTCAAGGGGGGCGAAGGCTCAATCAGAATTTCTCAAAAAACTTATCCCCGCTTTCCATCCGTACCGCATAATCATCTCATCGTCTGTTTGA
>CALAIO010000147.1 GCA_937923355.1 uncultured Rhizobiaceae group bacterium
CAAGCCATCGTCTCGTTTGCTTTTATTCCACAACGTTATAGCAATGCGGACATATGGCAGCTATCACCTTTTGCTGCATATTGGTCTCCTTTTACATATAGTCTTCTGCATGCTGATTGGGCTCATGTAATCATGAATTCATTCTGGTTATTGGCGTTTGGTGGCGTCACCGCAAGAAGGTTGGGAGCGTTTCGGTTTATTATCCTGTTTGCAATTGGTGCCTTGGGTGGCGCAGCTTTGCATTATATCTTTCATGGAAACGATATCTCGCCCATGATTGGTGCTTCCGCCTCCGTTTCCGCCTGTATGGGTGCTGCGATACGTCTTCCTGCTTTTTCAGAAAATAATTTCAAAGGTGATCTGAATAATGTGAGGATACGCTCGCTCTTGGAGGCTCTTACAAATCGGCAGGCTATTACATTCATAGGTGTTTGGTTTGGTATCAATCTTCTGTTTGGCACAGGTGTTGTTGATATTACAGGCAACGGTAATTCAATCGCCTGGGAAGCACATATAGGTGGTTTTATAGTAGGGTTTTTTATGCTTGGACTAATAGATGGTATGTTTAAAAATACCCAAATCAAGCCAGATTAGCTCAACACTTCCAAGAAGCCAGCATCTTCAAGAGTAGCAAGTTGAAATTTGGTTTGCTTATAACCAAGCTCAATGCTCTCTTTGGCCTTATGGAAATCGGTTAATCCGATGTCGTTTAGTTTTGGTCTTATGGTTACATCGGGCGGATCGCCCGCAAGGCGCGATCTGATAATACGATCCTGAATAATATTAAATGCTTCAATCATGACGCCTGTGATACCAAGCTTTTGCTTTTTGGTCGTAGATGTACTGCCAAAGTTAAACGGCAACCATGATGATGGAACTTCTTCAAGTTCATTTTGGTTCTGTATATAATCAGCTTGATCAATTGACGTAGACCGTACAACGGACGATCTGGCAAAGGTTTCGCGATCCAGATTAACAGCCATGACGGTTTTTTGTTCAAACGCACGGCAAGCAGAAACCGGAACCGGATTGACCAAAGCGCCATCTACAAGATGTTTACCCATATGTGTAACCGGTTGAAAAACCCCGGGAAGCGCGTAAGAGGCACGAATAGCAGGTGCCAATTGTCCATGCTCAAGCCAGACTTCATGTCCGGTATCGATTTCGGTAGCGACAGCAATAAAACGTTTGCCTAAATCTTCAATACGAATATTGCCCAACTCATGATCCAGCCTTTCAGCAAGTCTGTTGCCTGCAATAAAACCTGACTTGCCAAGCGTGAAATCGACATATCGCAGAATATTACGACGTGTAATTGATCGGGCAAATTCTTCCAGTTCATCCAGTTTTCCTGCTAGATAACAGCCCCCAACAACGGCACCGATGGAGGTGCCAGCAATCATTGAAATTGGAATGTTTGCCTCATCAAGAGCGCGCAAAACGCCGATGTGAGACCAACCACGCGCTACACCGCCACCAAGGGCCAATGCAACGCCATTTTGATTTTTCGCAGCTTCTTCATTTTTGACCAAATGAAGGTCAGGCGTAGTCGTTTCTGATTGAGTTACCGTTTCCGCATTAGAGCGCGCTTTGGCAATCTCGCTTTTTTCAAAAAGCTGAGTAACCGAGCTATCGGGCAGTATCTCATTCGCACTCATGAATTTACCTTCTTTATTGGTGTTCATACAAGCAAGTAGCATGCCATGACCTGAATGTGTGAAGCGTTATTAGACAGCACTATAACGTACATTGGTTAAAACAATGACACTGAACAAAGAGCGTTTAAAATTTTACGATTGAGAAGAAATAGCCAAAATGACGACAATAACCATGGAGAGAGCCATGAATATGTTAATACCGCGCTGAATGTGCGCTGGTAGATTAAGCCTTCTCAAGGTAGCTCCTGCATAAAGCCATCCAAAGTGAATAGGAATCCAAACGGCGTTCACAATCAGAATTTTAATCAAAATCATGGCTGTAAACTGATCTGGCCAAAAGTTGAAAGTGGTGAAGAAGGTCGCGTTAACAGCATATGCTTTGGGGTTGATTGCTTGTAATGCCAGTGCATCAAAAAAACCAGGGATACGATCAGCTTTAATAAATGCGATTTCTGTTCCTGCAAAAGCGATTTTGAAGGCTAAATAAGACAAATAGGCAAGAGACAGCCCAAGCAATGCTTCTGGTAAATACGGAACTGAGAAAATTACAGCCTTCAGTCCAAAAATAACGGCAAGGCCAACCAGAAAGTTACCCAGCCACAATCCCCACAGAAACCTTTGACCGGCAAGAAATCCGAAACCTGAACCAACACCTGCAATGCTGAGAACACCAGGCCCGGGAGTGGCAATCAAAAGGAATGTTGCACCAATAAACTCAAGCATGAATTCAGTCTTGGATTAACTTTAGGGTAGGGCTATCGTGAGTGCTTGTGTCAACTTTGCGATAAAAACAGCTGTACTTTCCAGTATGGCATGCACCTTTGCCTTCTAGGCGCACTTTGAGCAAAATTGCATCCTGATCGCAATCTGTCAGGATATCTTCGACAAACAGAATATTGCCCGAAGTCTCGCCCTTAAGCCAAAGCTCTTGGCGCGATCGGCTCCAAAAATGGGATTTGCCTGTTTCAATGGTTTTTTGAAGTGCTTGTGCATTCATATATGCAAGCATGAGAATTTCGCCCGTTGCAACATCTTGCGCAATGGCGGTAATCAATCCGTCCGCGTTAAAGCGAGGCGCAAGTACATTACCTGTTTCTAGCTCGGATTTATTTTCAAGAGTTGGAAAAATAGAAGACATAAAGGCCACCAGAGTTTATCTGGTAGCCTTATGATTGATTATTTGGCCATACGCAACATGGTCAAGAAATTCTGTTGCTCTGCAGGGTTATCATGAAATGCCCCTGTATAGGCTGTAGTCGTAGTCGTTGAGCCATGTTTTTTGATGCCACGCATGGACATGCACATATGCTCTGCTTCGATCATGACAGCAACGCCGCGCGGTTCAAGCGCATCTGTAATTGTATGCGTGATTTGAGCAGTCATGTTTTCTTGGGTTTGCATGCGCTTTGCAAAAATATCAACGGTACGGGCTACTTTTGAAAGTCCAAGCACTCGACCATCTGGCAGATAGGCGACATGAGCCTTGCCAATAATTGGCACAAGATGGTGCTCACAGTGAGAGTGGAACGGGATGTCTTTGATGAGTACCATGTCATCATAGCCGCCAACCTCTTCAAAGGTGCGACCTAAAACATCTTCTGCATCTAAATCATACCCGCCAAAAAGTTCAAGATATGCTTTTGCTACGCGTTTCGGCGTATCGAGCAGACCTTCACGCTCTACATCTTCGCCTACCCATTTCATAAGTGTACGCACAGCTTCTTCGGCTTCTTCGCGTGAAGGACGATCCTCTTTCGCCAGAATTTTGCGAGTTTCTACTTTTTTCAGGCTTTCTAGAATTGCATCCATGCCTATTTCCTCTTTCGTCATTCGTTAAACTCCGCGTCATTTGATCTGTTCGGACCAGTCGCAGCCTTTAACTCTACTTCCCGATAGAGGTTTGGCTTTGGCCGGGTTCCGGGGCTTTTGGGAACTATTTCCCTCTGGCACGGTGACCTGACATATTCACGATATAGAGTATTCCTAAGAATGCTCAATACTTTGTCGCATTAAAATTTTCACTTCTTTGTCGACGAAATGTTACTGAAACCTTATATTGTGACATAACAAAGACATTAAATGCTTTTGTATGAACCTGAACTGAATGGATAAGTGAACAAGAAATGCTGGATTCTGTTTATAATTCTAAAATCATTGAGTATGCTGGAAATATCCAAAAAGTCGGTGAACTGGAAAATCCGGACGCCAAATCACGCGTTCATTCCAAATTATGCGGATCAACTGTCGATGTTTCGCTTAATATGGATAAAAACACTGTTTCTGACTTCGCCCATAAAGTTAAAGCATGCGCTCTTGGACAGGCGGCATCATCCATCATGGCGCGCGTTGTTATAGGTAGTACGGCCGATGAATTACGTGAACTGCGTAACACAATGTATAAAATGTTGAAGGAAGATGGGCCCGCACCAACAGGTAAATTTGAAGAATTTAAATTTCTGGAACCGGTAAAAGCTTACAAAGCGCGTCATGCGTCAGCACTTTTGACATTTGATGCGGTTGTAAATTGCATCGAGAAAATCGAAGCAAAGCAGCAAGTTGCCTAAAAATGTGTGATGAATCAAAACATCACGCAAAGACGCCAAGTGATTCAAAAGACTCAAAAAAATCACAAAACAGAAATTGGCAAGGGCAGTGGCGAAAGACACCCGGGCGCATCATCGGCACTAGCTTAATCCGTTTTTATCAACTCACTTTCTCAAGCATCATCGGCCACGGTTGCCGTCATCTGCCAACTTGCTCTGAATACGGATATGAAGCCATTGCCCGATATGGATTATTAAAAGGCAGCTGGCTCACATTATTCCGTGTTGCAAAATGTGGACCTTGGGGTACAAGCGGGCATGATCCTGTCATACCAATGAAGAAGCCGAATAATGAAGCATAATCCCGCAGCAGTAGTTGAAATAACGCGTGGTAATTCTGTCGAAAGTACACACGAAGTTGATGTCATCATCGCAGATCATGGCGGCAAGATCATTGCGAGCTATGGCGATCCTAATCTACACATTTACCCACGCTCATCCAACAAGTCGCTTCAGGCACTTCCACTGATTGAGTCAGGCGCTGCTGATGCCTATGGTTTTGAAGATAAACATTTGGCGTTAGCTTGCTCGTCTCATAATGGGCAAGAAATGCACGTTAAAGCTGCAAGTGAAATGCTGCACAAAGCAGGACTGGATGGCTCGTGTCTTGAATGCGGTGCACAACTCCCGAAATATCCGGAAGATCAGTTTCAGGTTATGCGCAGTGAAGGCGGAGTAAAACCAATTCACAATAATTGCTCCGGAAAACATGCTGGGTTTTTAGCATTCGCGAAACATAGTGGTCTTGAAACTAAAGGCTATATCTATTTTGAACATCCCGTTCAGCAAGAAATAGCTGGCGTCTTGGAAAGCGTAACAGGTGCCAAGCACGGCAAAGACAATTACGGCATCGATGGTTGTTCAATCCCTACGTTTAAAATCCCGCTGCAAAACCTTGCTATAGCCTATGCAAAATTTGCTGTTGGCGAAGACCCTTCACCTTTGCGCTCAAAAGCTATGTTGAGACTAAGAGATGCTTGTTTTACGCATCCTGAAATGGTGGCAGGTGATAATCGGGTTTGTACGCAACTTATGAAAACACTGGGCAATCGAGCTTTTGTTAAGGTCGGTGCAGAAGGCGTTTACACCATGTCCTTGCCAGAATTGGGGTTGGGCGTCGCGATGAAGTCCCGCGATGGCGGCTTTCGAGCGGTGGAAGTTGCGGTCTCGCAATTGGCGTGTGATCTCTTGAAGCTGGATGAAAATGATACTGCAGAGATGAGACCACTCATCAATCCTGTTCTTAAAAACTGGAATGGGATCGAAGTCGGGACTGCCCGATTGGTAAAATAATGAATTCCTTTAATAAAATTCTGCAGTCTCGTTATCTTGTATGGGTTCTTCTATTCATACCAGCAATTGAATACATTCATGAGCTGTTTTACCCTTCGCGGCACTACCCGGAAATGATGGAAAATTCTGGTGAGCTATCAATGCAAATTCTGGTTTTTACGCTTTGCATTACGCCACTTACGCTTATTCTGCGTTATGCCGAATGGGGTAAAGCAGTCTCTCGTTGGTTATTAAAAAATCGTCGTTACTTTGGCGTGGCAGGATTTGGATATGCCTTTGTGCATACGGTTCTATATATCCGCCAGACGTTTGACTTTGAACTCATCTGGCTAGAGGCACTTGATTGGCCGCTTGGCACAGGCTGGATTTCTGTTCTAATTTTGCTGGTGCTTGCCTTAACTTCTAACCAGTTC
>CALAIO010000148.1 GCA_937923355.1 uncultured Rhizobiaceae group bacterium
AATACCAACCTTGAGGATTGTAAATACACCAGCCTTAACAACTGCCACGGCATGAAGAAGCGCTGAAACAGGCGTTGGTGCAACCATGGCCGATGGCAGCCATTTGTGGAACGGCATCAAGGCTGCCTTGCCTATGCCAAACGCATAAAGTGCTAAGAGTATTGCTGCCAGTCCTGCCCCAAGTTCTTTATCTTGCAAAATGCCGCCTTGCGTAAAATCAAGCGTACCAGCGATAACATATGTCCAAACGATAGCGACCAATTGCAATCCAATGGAAGTACCCAGCAAAGTCCCAACATAAATTCGCGCGCCACGCTTCGCCTCTTCTGTTCCTTTGTGTGCTACAAGAGGATAAGTAGCAATCGTCAAAACCTCATAGAAAATAAACAACGAAAACATGTTGGCGGAAAAGGCGATGCCGAGCGTTGCCGCAATCGAAAAACAGAACGCAGCAAAGAACCTTGCGTGATTATTTTCCTTGTTACCACGCATATAACCAATTGCATAAAGGTGCACGACGACCCAAAGACCTGATGCAATAAGTGCAAACAGTAACCCCAACGGTTCAACATGGAAGGCAATATCGAGGCCTGGCATAATAGAGAAAAGTGTAAATACCTCACTCGTTGCACTGCCGTTGTTTATGAGAACGGTAAGAACGCAACCAAAGGTCGCTATTGCCGCTATAAGTGTAATGCCATCACGCAGGTTGGGACGTTCGCTTCCATGCAGCATATTGCTGATGCAAGCCAAAACAGGGATTGCCATGGAAGCCAAGATTGCGGTGCTTGTTTCCATCATTGAGCGCCTCCACCTAACAAACTGTCAGCGGCAACGGATGCAGACGTTAGCGTTATTTCTGTATTGAGGCCAAAATAAATACACGCCAATGCCATAATCCACATTGGAATTAACATGGACATGGGAACTTCTTTTACAATTGTGTCCTGATCAGGTTCGCTCATATATAGAACTTCAACAGTCTTCCAAACATAAACAACAGCCAAAAGAGAAGACATAACAATCAATATTGCCAACCACCAAAGATCAACTTTGAGTGCCGCGTCAATCAGTAACCATTTTGATATAAAGCCTGCTGTTCCCGGAACACCGATTAAGCTCAAACCACCGATTACAAATGCTGCACAAGTCCATGGCATTTGCTTGCCTAATCCGTTCAAATTTTTGGTGAAGCTACTTCCTTTTTTCATCACAAAAGCACCGACAACCATAAAGAGGACTGCTTTGGTGATACCATGATTAAACAGATGCACAATGGTTGCTGACAAGCTGATTTTTGTTGCCAGCCCGATACCCAAAATCATATAGCCCACTTGCGCTACAGAAGAGTAAGCCAGCAAGCGCTTCAGGTCTGTTTGAAAGGCTGCAATCAGGGATGCTGCAAACATCGCCAAAATCGCAAGCGGCATGATAATCCAGGTGAGCGTGTGTAATTCGAAAACGAACTCTGGCTGGAACACGGAGAACATAAACCGAAGCAACACATATATGGCAGCTTTGGTTGCGGTTGCAGCAAGGAATACGGTCACGACAGACGGGGCATAAGTATAAGCGCCAGGCAACCACAAATGTAACGGGTAAATCGCAGCTTTCAGCCCCATACCAACAACGATGAATGCAAAGCCTGCCTGAACCGTGCGATTGCTCTCCATGTCTGCCAGCCGAACTGCCAAGTCAGCCATATTGAGTGTGCCAGTCGCGATATATAAAAAGCCGATACCAATCACAAAGAAGGTGGCGCCAATTGTACCAAGGATAAGGTAGTCATAGGCTGAGGTCAGTGCGCGGCGGTCACGCTCTGCGCCCATAGCAATCAATACATAAGTTGAGAGCGAAGAGATTTCGAGGAAGACGAATACGTTAAACGCGTCACCCGTTACAACGACACCAAGCAGCCCTGTAAAACATAAAAGATAGCAACAATAGAAAAGCGTATGGCTAACTTTTTTGATTTCATAGGCCACGCTTTGGCGAGCGTAAGGTAAAATAACCGTGCTTATGCCTGAGATTAAAAGCAATACAAAAGCATTCGCGGCATCGACACGATATTCAATGCCAAGCGGCGGCGCCCAGCCTCCCAGATGATAGGAGAGCACATCGCCATCCATAACCTGCAAAAGCATGTGTGCAGAAAACACAAAGGAAAAGAGACTCGCAAGAAACGCCAAAAGCCAAGCAATATGCCGATTACCGATGAGCACACAGAGCGGTGCTGCAATCATCGGCACTACGATTGTAAGCAGTGGCAATTGATCAATAATCGTGAGGGCTGGAAGCACCGCGGCATTCGCCATTACGCACGTCCCCCCATTGCAGAACCTTCAGCAGAATTTTCCTTCGCCTGCAAATCTCTCTCAATTTCCAAAATTTCATCTTCCTCGATTGTGCCAAATTCTTCACGAATACGCACAATCAATGCAAGCCCAAGAGATGTTGTTGCAATGCCTACAACAATAGCTGTCAAAATAAGAACATGCGGCAATGGATTTGAATAAACAACATTAGGATCAATGTTCATATCGATAGGGAAGATAGGTGCTGTGCCACCTTCAACTTTACTGATTGAAATATAAAACATGAAAACAGATACCTGAAAGACATTCAGGCCTACAATTTTTTTGATATAATTGCCCCGTGCCACGACTATATAAAAACCGATCATCATCAACACGATGAATAGCCAATAGTTAAGGTGCCCAAGAATAAAATCCAAAGTCATGGCCTACCAGTCCTCATCACTAATAACAGGGGGACGAGCAGCAAATGCGTAATATATTGCAACCATGACAGCAGCCACAGTAATTCCGACACCAAGTTCAACCACCAAAATACCCCAGTGCTGACCGTGTTCAGGGTGATCTGGTGTGAAAGCGCTGTAATTTAGATAAGTCGAACCCAACATCAGGCTGTAAACGCCAGTGCCTGCATAGAGTAAAACACCAAAGGCAGCGAGTTTATGCACCAGCCATGGTGGGAAAACTTGTTTTACTTTTTCAAGGCCGAAAACAATGCCAAAAAGAATGAATGCTACAGCAAAAATGACGCCAGCCTGAAAACCACCACCGGGTGAGTAATCTCCATGAAACTGAACATAAAGTGCAAACAGAATAATAGGCCCTACAAGAAGTTTGGTAATGACACGCAAGAGAAGATGGTGACGCATTATTTTGTCTCCTCTTGATTTTTTCTGCGACGTCTGGCCAAGCCACCAATTAACATCAACACGCCAACACATGCGGTAAAGACCACCACCGTTTCACCTAAAGTATCGTAGCCACGATAGCTCGCCAAAATTGCTGTAACGACATTTGGAATGCCAATATCGGTTGGGCTTTGCGTCAAATATTGTGTTGCCAGATGCGTTTGTGCAGGAGAATTAGGCGAACCAAAATCTGGCATATCCAATGTGCCATAAATCAGAACTGCACCAGTGGCGAAAACAACCAACAATGGAAGGGGTGAAAAATCTCTAGGCATTTTTTCGTTGCGCGCAGTGAGCGCCATAGTGCCGAGTAATAATACCGTTGATATTCCCGCACCAACCGCTGCCTCAGTAAAGGCCACATCCACGGCATCCAGCGTTACAAACAGGAGCGCGCATAAAAGACTGAATACGCCAGACAACATCACAACTGCAAAAAGATGGCGCATTTTTAAAATAGCCAAAGCTGTAACAACCAGCATTGAGAATAGCGTTAGATTTATAAACAATTCCATTAAGGCTTACCCTTCAATGATGATCGTTTTCTTTTCTTGGCTAGTTCCGATTCCTTATCAGGCTGCGTTACCAAACGGCGAAACTTATCTGCGCCTTTCGGCAAAAAGCCGGAAACAAAAGCAGCATTGGCGACGGCATGTGTGGCGGTTGGGCCAGTGATAAACAAAAATACACCAATGATAATGAGCTTGACGGTTACAAGCGTGAAGCCACCCTGAATGCACATGCCTAATGTAAGCAACAACATGCCAGCAGAATCTGTAACTGAAACCGCATGAACACGCGACCAGAAATCAGGAAATCTTAATGTACCGATTGCTCCTATCAGCAAAAAAGCACTTCCTGATACTATAGCCACCCAGCTTACTATTTCGACAATCCAATCAAGCGCCATCATGATTTAGCCCCTCGATCCTTTAGTTTGCCATTTGTCATGGACGTTCCACGAGATGCCGGGGAAGTATCACCTATTGAACGGTAGCGGAAGTACTTCAAAACTGCGATTGTTCCGACAAAATTTATCAAGGCATAGAGAAGCGCTATATCTAAAAAGTCTGGGCGCCCAGTCAAGAAGCCTAAAACACCAATGAACAAAACGGTATAGGTACCAAACGCATTGCCCGCCAATACGCGATCATAGAGCGTTGGCCCAGCGTAAAGTCTGATCAAAACAATGATCATGCCAATGAAGAGCGCTATTGCGGCAACGGCAAACATCATTTGGATGCTCCCGCATTATCAGTTTCTATAGCAGAAACTCTTGTGTCCATATCGCCAAGCGCGTCCATGTCACCTTCCCCAAAATCCAGGGCGTGAACAATAAAGTTATCGTCCTCAGACTCAACGGTAACTGTGCCAGGTGTCAACGTAATGGAATTAGCAAAAACAACTTGTGCTATTTCGCTTTTTTGCGTCACGGGCACTTCGAACATTTTTTGATTATCCGGCATCTTCCCCGAAAGAATTACCTTGGTAACGGCCCAATTGGATTTAGCAATTTCCACCATCAGCCAGAGAAGATATTTTATTGTTGCGAAAACACCGATGTCATAACCAAGCTTGTGGCCATCAACCTTATCCATTCTATTGATAGTATATAGTGTTAGCAAAACCGAAATAGTGCCAAAAATAAGTATGAGGGTCTTGTATAGTCCAGACATAAGCAACCATAGAGCGACAAGCCCCAATGCTGCGATAATACCTTGAACCATGAGATTGACCGTTAATTATTGTTATTGATTGCCACATTACTATCAAGCGAGTAATTAATTTCAAGCCGCATTGTCACAGTATCAACAGCCAGTGCGAATAAATTTTTGAAATTCAGCCTTTAATATTGAACCTGTTCGATTTGCACCTTCTAAATCCAAATTGTTAGATTGTTTTTCCAATGCTGCAGCTTTGTCTACTGCATTGCCTAGGCTTTCCGGAGTTAAATTATTCGGGTCGAGCATTACAGCTATTTTTTGCCTATCCATAATTTCAGCACGTCTTAATTGTTCGGTTTCACGACCACCCGTATATGGATAGAGGACGCTTGCGCATCCTGAACGTAAAACATCTGCAACCGTATTATATCCGGCGTGCGAGACTGAGACATTCACCTGCTTCATCACTTCAGCAAGATTGGGAATATATCGGACTATCCTCATGCCGCTTGGACATTGCTCCTTAAGCAATTCAAAATCGTCATCTGAAACTTCTGTACCTGCGGAAACAATCCAATTTGTTGGAAAAACCTTGGAATGAGACATTGCACTAAGAGCAGTTCTGGTGAGCCTTTGACCGAAAGCACCACCACCGACCGTAATTAAAACATCACATTTAAATTCCTCTGAACTTTCATTTTTATTTTCTTCAGGCGTGACCAGCCCTGTATAGCGGATTTTATTTTTGAATGTCTCGTACCCTTGCAATGTCTCATCGATTACAATCAGTTTTTGATCGCCATGTACGAAGACAAAATCAAAATACTGCTCTACCAAAGCATTCGATTCTTGAACGCGCTTTTCTTTTCTGTCCTCCTGCATAATGTCGCGAA
Organism: uncultured Rhizobiaceae group bacterium; assembly: GCA_937923355.1. The sequence goes on from CALAIO010000148.1 coordinate 5,781, forward strand.
TGGAGGATACAATCATTGGCACCTTAGAAACTGTTTTTGCTTTTTCCAAAAGTGACAATAATTCAAAACGCATTTGCCTGCGCCCAAAAGGAAAAGCTTCTGTCATCAAAATATCAGGATTGATTTCATCATAAAGCTTCAAGAAATGGTCGCGTCTTTCTTGTTTGTCATCGTCTGAAAAAATTGAACCGTTTGCATGTAACAATTGAGAGAAAGACGCGTCACTTGTTCTCACTGGTTTCAGCCTGTGAACTTTTATACCTGAAAAATCAAAGCCTGGTATTTCTGTCCCGCCCCAAACCAGATGAACATCAAAGCCCGAACGAACCATTCCACGTGCAATTCTGGTTGCGCGATAGACATGCCCTACGCCCCACAAGTGCTGCACGTAAAATAGAACCGACGGCTTCATCGCTAAACTTTCAAACTCTTGTTTACAAGCGAAATAATATCACCAATCGTTTGCTTGTGAGAAAATTGAGAACGCACTTTTTCTTCACCAAGCTTACCCATTTGATTGCGTAGCTTCACATCTCTGCCCAGCATTTCGATGGCATCTGAAAGGTCATCAATCTTGTCAGGTTGAATCAACAAACCGTTCTTACCAGATTGAATTAATTCAGGAATTCCGGATATGTTTGTTGAAATAACAGCCATAGCCTGACTTTGTGCTTCTACAATGACATTGGGCAAGCCGTCTCGGTCACCTGTTTCGTCAATACGGCTTGGTAGAATAAACAAATCAGAACTTCTATAGGTTTCGAGAACCTCTGATTGTGGCAATGCTCCTTTGAAATCACATTGTTTGGCAATGCCCAATTTGGTTGCAAGAGCCTCCAATTCACCTTTCAAGGGACCACCACCAATATGAGTCCAATGCCAGTGCAAATCAGTGGGCAATTTCGCAAGTGCTTTCAGCAAACTATCAATGCCTTTCTTGGAAACCGCCCTTCCTACGGTCACCAATTTGACAGTCTTGGCTTTGGTTTTCCCATCGTTATTTGATGGCTTTTTTTCTGGCGATGGAAAGCGAGAAAGATCAAGGCCATGATAAACCAAATGCACACGACCAGCAGGTGCTAAGGACTTTAAATAATCAGCGCCGCCTTCGGTGCACGTCACCAACCAATCGCAATCTTCCAGTTTCTCACGCATTTCCCATTCAGGCGATGTCCAGATGTCCTTTGCATGTGCCGAGATAGAAAAGGATTTACTGGAAATCAGCGCTGCATATCTTGCTACCGAACAAGGCGTGTGAAGAAAATGTGCATAGATATGGTCGTGGTTTTCTGCATATTCATGCGCCAAGACCATCGCCTGCCCCCACCGCCTGATACGATTTGCAGTTGGGTCGCGCATCCAATCTTTGAAAAAAACAGGTATCGTTTTCCAAAACCCCAGTTTGAATGTGCAATTTATTTTTGCCCACCAAACCCTGAACAACTCCTGATAAATATACTCAGGCAAATAGTGTTTTGGCGCTTTAATTTCAGCGTGCACCGGATGCGTATGTTTATCTGTTGGATGCCTAAGAGAGATGATAGAAATCTCGAACCCTGCTCTTTCAAGCTCAAGAATTTCCTGCGCAATGAAAGTTTCGGACAGGCGTGGATACCCCTTTAAAACAACTGCAATTCTCTTTTTTGAAGACAATGTTTAAGCCCTTTGCGGCTCTAAAATCTTTTTAACTTCTGCCGATACCGACTTCTGATGCTCAGATATTTTTTGAACTTCGACACAAATATTATCAAGGCCTAACATATCACCCTTGGCAAGACTTTCAGAAGGTAATTTTTGCTTTGGCAGATTGCGCAAAGCTTTGGCCATCTGTGACGGAATAGCTGCTTCTTCTGGTGTTAACATGGAACTGAGACCAATTTCCGTGGAACGCTTCGCACGGATATATTGTTCTTCTCTTGGCTTTGTTCTTGGAACAAACAAGGCTTTGCGATCAAAAGAAAGCACTTCGCAGAATGTATTGTACCCACACATGCCCACAAGGCCTACGGCTTTTTGCATAAGAACTTCCATCCGATTTTCAAAATCAATAACGGTTACATTGGCAAGTCTTGATGCGCGTAATCTGATGCGGTCACGGTTTTCAAGTTTCATGAATGGCCCAAGTACCATGACAATCGGAAAATCTATTTGAGGATCATACTCGCGAGCAGCCAGAACTTGTTCCATTATCGCGATACCATCGCCACCGCCCCCAGCTGTTACAAGAATGTATTTATCAGGTAAGGAATAGTTTTCACTTGATGGCACTGCATGGCTTTCACGATCTAGAAACCCGACATAGTTGATTTTGCTGTGTAAACTCTCGGGGACATCTAATCCTTCCAACGGGTTCCAGAAATGCTCAGGGCCATAAATCCAGGCGGCATCATAATAATCATCAATCTTTGCCAGCATGGACTGCTTTGACCATTCCTTTTTAAGTAACTTTGGCGAGTCCATGACGTCGCGCAGACCCAACACAGTTTTTGTATTCGTATCTTTGAACATTTCAAGGGTTGGCTCCAGCTCACCCTTCAAGCCCATTGGTTCTTTATCAACAATGAAAATATCAGGATTAAAGGCTTCTGCTGTGCGTTGGATAATCAGCTTACGCATCTGAAGTATTTCTTCGATATCGATATATTCGCCGATTGAATCGTATTCGCCATTATAGAGTTTAATCACAGACGGGATTTTTACAAAATCCACACGAGCCTTGAAATCAAAAGCACCAGCAATTTGAGAGCCCGATATAATCAGGATGCTAACACCTTTAAACTGTTCAACGATAGAATGTGCAATTGCTCTACATCGACGCAAGTGTCCAAGGCCAAATGTGTCGTGGCTGTACATCAAGATACGCGTATGATCGAGGCGTTTTATTTCCAATTGCTAAATCCGTACCTTGCCTTGTAACTTTTGCCAGTATGCAATTGCTGGTGACAATAAGATAAAACACAGGCATTTAACAAGCTGCAAAGAAGATTATATTGTAATGTGTAATCACTTTTTACGGATGGTTCATGTTACAAAACAAAAACATAGCATTTTATGCACCTATCAAGCCGCCTGACCATCATATCCCCTCTGGTGATCGGCTGATTGCTCAAAATATTTTCAAAGCCTTGCAAATGTCAGGCGCGAACGTAGAACTTGCTTCGCGGTATATTGCATATTCCAAGCGCCATGATGAAACGATTTTGGCGCAAAAAAAGCAGGGTGCGAGAGAAGAAGCTGAGCAAGTTTTGACGGAGTATAGAGCACGTGCACCAGCGTCTCGGCCGCAAGTCTGGTTAACTTATCACCCCTATTGCAAGGCGCCGGACTGGATTGGGCCGATTATATCAACCGCACTAAATATTCCCTACGTAACGATCGAAGCTGCAAAAACTGGACAAGGCGGCGTTGAAGACTTCTGGCGGCCATGGCGGGAGGAAGCGCAGGCAGGAATAAAACAAGCTGATCTTCATCTGGTATTTAAACCTACTGACGAAAAATATCTTTGCGACCTACTTGGCTCCAAAGAAAAATTGACGCCGTTTAATCCGTTTATTGATGCTGAAAATATTGACCTAGCGCACCCCATGGAATTGCCTCAACACTGGCATAAAAACAAACCCGTTTTGATAACAACTGGCATGATGCGCAAGGGAAAAAAGCTCGAAAATTTTCATATTTTAGCTGATGTGCTTACAGACCTAGGAGAAGATTTTAATCTGGTTATTGTAGGCGGTGGGCCAGAGGAAGAAACCGTTAGAAAAGTATTTTTAAAGATTGATGAAAAGCAACTTCATTGGACTGGCATGGTAGAACACGCTGAAGTTTTACACTGGATGCGTAGTAGTGATATTTTCATTTGGCCTGGCTGGAAAGAACCCATTGGCATGGTTTATCTTGAGGCGCAGCTACAGGAACTTCCTGTTCTTGCTTATAAAAGCATGGGCGTTCCCTTGGTTGTTGAAGACAATGAAACTGGACTGCTTGCGCCAGAAGATGATTTGCAATCGCTCAAACAGAATATTGTTAGATTGCTTAAAGATACTAACTTGCGAAAAACTATGGGCAAAAATGGCCGCGTCAAAGTTCTTTCTGAACACGGTATAAACGCTGCATCGCAAAAACTTTCACAAGTATTGAGAAATCTGCTTAAACCTTAGCCGTAAGGATCGGCAGCGTCTCTTAAACCATCGCCAAAGAAATTAAATGCGAGGACGATCAGAATTACCGGAATAACTGGATAAATCAGCCAAGGCGTGAGGGCTACAACATTTATATCACGTGCGTTTTCGAGCAGAATGCCCCAGCTTACTGCAGGTGCTCTAAGGCCTAAGCCCAAGAATGAGAGCGCTGTCTCACCCAATATCATGGTTGGAATGGTAATCGTTGCAGAAGCGATAAGATGGCTCATGAAACCGGGTATCAAATGCAAGCCGATGATGCGCTTTGTGCTTGCACCCATGAGCCGTGCTGCCAGAACATAATCTTCTTCACGCAGGGAAAAGAGTTTCGAGCGCACTGCCCTTGCAAGCCCTGTCCAATCGACTAGTCCTAATATGATGGTAATGGCAAAGTAAACGGTTATCTGGCTCCAATTTGCGGGCATGATAGCGACAAGCGTCAACCACAGAGGAAGTGTCGGTAAAGACTGAACAACCTCGATTAATCGCTGCGCCAGAAGATCAACCCAACCACCATAATAACCAGCAAGGCCACCAATGATAATTCCTAATGCGAAGCTTATGGCAACACCTACAAGGCCAATTGTGAGCGATATTCGTGCGCCATAGACAATACGGCTCAACATATCATGTCCGAGAGTGTCAGAACCAAGCAGGAATACAGGCTGATCTATATCTGCGCACATCAGGTGATTGTCAGCATCAATAATGCCCCAAAACTTATAGGGATGTCCCGAGCAGAAAAACTCAAGCTTGATGATTTTTTCCTTGTTTGGCGTATAAACCCGAACCATGTTTTCAAGATCCAGAGATTTATCGTAATCATAAACAAACGGGCCAATGAACTCGCCTTCATGGAAGAAATTCACTTCATGGGGTTGAGCAAGAACATAGTCCGTATTTTTTGCGTCTATCGAATATGGCGCAATAAACTCTGCAAAAATCGTCATCAAATACATGAGTGCCAGAAAGATGCCACTTGCTACGGCAAGCTTGTGGCGTTTGAACTTCCACCAGATTAATTGACGCTGAGGCGCCAGATAAATTGCTTCCTGTTCAGGTGTTAAAACTTCAACTGACTTTGGATCAAACGGCTTGTCATTTACATAATGAGAATTGCTCATCGGTTGACCCCTCCTTGCAATCGAATACGCGGATCAAGGATCGCTAGGGCAATATCTGAAATCAAAACACCGATCACTGTCAGAAAGCCGAGCAGCATCAGGAAGGAACCTGCAAGATACATGTCCTGACTTTGTAGTGCCTGAATTAGAATTGGACCTGTTGTTTCCAGCGACAAAACAATCGCTACAATTTCAGCACCAGAAATGACCGTAGGTAGAATGCCTCCAATGTCAGCGATGAAAAAGTTTAGTGACATACGAAACGGATATTTCATGAGACCACGAAATTCAGGCATGCCTTTGGCTCTTGCGGTAGTGACATAAGGCTTACGCAATTCATCCAAGAGGTTTGCCCGAACACGACGTATCATTGCGGCAGTTCCCGAGGTTCCAATAACGATAACTGGTATCCAAAGGTGCTCCAAAACCGAGACAAATTTTCCCCAACTCAAAGGCTGGTCAATGTATTCAGGGTCGATCAACCCGCCAACCGAAGTTCCAAAAAACTCATTTGCCAAAAACATCAGAATCAATGCCAAAAGGAAGTTTGGAATAGCAAGTCCCAGAAGACCAAGGAAGGTCAGGCCATAATCCTCCCAGCTGTATTGATGCGTTGCAGAATAAATTCCGATTGGAAACGCAATCAGCCAAGTGAAAATAATCGTGAAAAAAGTAACGATGATTGTAAAGAACAAGCGATCGCCAATGACATCACTCACTGGTAATTCATACTCAAAAGAATAGCCAAAATCACCGACAAGCATGCCTGTTGCCCACTGAATGTATCGCTCCCAAAGTGGCTTGTCGAAACCGTATTCATTTCTAAGATACTCGATCAGTTTAGGGTCAACAGTTTCGCCTGCAGCGCGCAGTTCATTAACATAACTCTCGAAGTAATCTCCAGGCGGCAATTCTATAAGTGTGAATACCAGGATACTCGTAAGCACAAGCGTTGGTATCATGTATAAGATGCGTTTGAAGATATAGGAAATCATTCGCTCAGCCCTTACCTGTCATACCAAAATGTATCGGGCTTATAGATGCCAAAATACGATGTTGGCTCCCAGGCATAAATACCATTTTCAGGAACGTTGCGCAGATCATTTGAAACAACAACGGGTTGGCGGCTATTATTAACTGTACCTATGCTGAAGACCTGGTCAGCATAACCGCTTAACATGTTATGCCAAATTCTCTCTCGCTCTTCGTCACTGCCTGCAAGCATCCATTGGTTGAAAAGCTGCATTTGTACCATAGCGGAATCAAGGCTAATGGACTCTCCTGCTTTTGTATTAGTGCCAGCATATTGCCCCCACATCGGCCACTGCAGTTGAGCCTGGTCTGTCGGTGCAAGTTCTTCCGGGTTCATAGCAGAGGTTGCTACTGCATTATTTAATCCGCTGAAAACTGATATGAGCGTATCTCCTGAATAGGCTCGCCTCCTGAATATATCTCTTTGCGAAGAACGAACGAAAATCTTCAAACCAATTTCACGGTATTGATCCGTAATGAGTTCAAGGACGTCAGTTTCCTCAGCACTTTCGCCTGCTGTTTCAATCGTAATTTCTGCACGACGGCCATCAGGTAGCAGTCTTGTGCCGTCTGGGTCTCGTTTATCCAAACCAATTTCATCAAGTAGAACATTGGCTTTTTCCTTGTCATGCTCGGTCCACATTTGAGAATATTCAGACTTATAAAGTGTACTTTGCGGCATGACTGTATTCGCGCTTGGATAAGCAAGACCGAAATAAATCACCTCATTGATTTCCTTACGATTGATACCAAGCGAAAGTGCGCGTCTGAAACGCACGTCTTGAATGATGTTTCGCCAGACTTCATCCTTTGCATTTAAATTTGGAAAGAGCGCTACTTGTGAACCTCTCCCCAAAGACCATAACCTTGTCGTATAATTATTTTTTTCTTCGCCGCGTTTCAAATAAGGCACATCGCTAAACTGCAAATAACGCGCCTGCAGATCAGCCTCGCCTGTTCCAGCTTTTGCTGCAATCACATCTTTGGACACGACCGACATGATAAGACGGTCAATGTAAGGGAGTTGTCTTCCCTTCGGGTCAACACGATGAAAATAAGGATTGCGTTCAAAAACAAAACGCGTGCTTGGTGGCGGTGTAGTATTTCGCCAAGCTTGCAAAGTAGGCAATTTCGGATTTTCTGGCCTGCGCTGTCTTTGCATTCTCGTATGCAAGGCAGCCCAGTCTCTTGCGTTGGCGTCTTCAACCTTTTTGGCCAGCTCATCCTTATCTGCATAGCGAGGATGAAACTGCTTCATGTAATGAGCCGGGCGATAAATATACAAAGGCGACGGTGCGGCAAGGGCAGGCAGAAAAGACGGATTTGGTTTTTCCCATGTATATCTAAATGTCAGCTCATCAATGACCTGGAACTTTGGTTCTTCACCATCCACCAACATTTGCGATGGAATGCCTTTTTTGCCTAGCTTTTCATTCTTCACCATGTCTTCCCAGAAGTATCGAAAATCTTCCGAAGATACTGGATGACCATCAGACCAACGATGACCTTTACGAAGTTTGAAAACAAAATCTCTGCCATCACCAACAACAAAAGCTTCAGCGATGTCTGGCTGAATTGTATAATCAGACGCATAGCCAACCAATCGCGCGTACGTATAAACCGTAATTTGCCCTAGGTCTTTTGCCTTACCCATCAAAAGGCGCAAATCACCACCGTATTTTCCAAGCGTTTTATTGTCACTTTCAAAATCAACCATTCGCGGTTTTATGGGTAACCGTTCTTCCATCGGTGGCAGTTGACCTGATTTTACTTGCTCTTCCAACATAGGGATTTCAGCAGCTGAAATTGAGCATATAACACCTAAAAAAGCTAACAACGAAATGCAGAATTTGCTTATCACTTTGATGATCATGCCCTCAACTCCGAAACATTGCAGTTGCAATTTGCCAATACAAAATGCCCTTCATCCACTTTGATATTTTCCATACCAGCTTCTATAGAAGGTTTAAAAGCATCGCCCCAATCATCTGCTTCCATCGAGGATGTGTATTTAATATTTTCAAAATCCAGCAAACGATCAAGATCAGGATACGGAACAGCTGCCAGCAAAGATTTTGTATAAGGATGACGCGGATCTGCAAATAATTGTTCTTTGGTTGCGATCTCAACAAGCTTGCCTTGGCACATTACAGCAATTCGATCTGCTACATAATTTACGACAGCAAGATTATGGGAAATGAAAAGGCTGGTGAGCCCAAGTTCTTTGCGCAAGTCATTGAGCAGATTTAAAATTTGCGCCTGAACGGAAACATCTAATGCAGATACAGGTTCGTCACAAACCATCAATTCAGGATGCAGTGCCAAGGCTCTAGCAATACCAATGCGTTGTCTCTGTCCACCTGAGAAAGAATGCGGATATCGGTTTAGGCAATGCGGCTCAAGTCCAACAAGTTTCAACAGATCAAGAATATCATCCTGATTACCCTTGCCATCATTTAAACCATGAATGGTGAAAGGCTCAGCAAGGATGTTTTGAATGGTCATTCGCGGGTTTAAAGAACTGTATGGATCCTGAAAAATCATCTGCACCTTACGGCGGAAGCGCATCAATTCTTCGCC
>CALAIO010000149.1 GCA_937923355.1 uncultured Rhizobiaceae group bacterium
TCAGCCTCCTCCTTGTGGGGAGGCTCGTGATTGGCGCGGAACGCGACAGAACGGGTGGGGGTAACGAATTTGAAGTAGAGTTCTGAATCCAGCCGACAGTTGCTTACCTCCACCCATTCCCCACCATTCCCTTGCGGCTTCGCCTTGGTTCATGTGCCTCCCCACAAGGAGGAGGCGTGTTCTTTCCTTATCCCACGAGGGAGAAGGCAAAGCAGAATGGGGGTGAAACTTAATCTGCTAACACACGCTGTGTTGGAAATTGAACATGGGCGATTGTGCCTTGGCCTGGTTCGCTTTCCAAATCAAACAGTGCGCGGTTTGCTTCTACGAGTGCTTTGGTGAGTGGAAGGCCGAGGCCTGTTCCTTCGTTGCGCTCGTCTTCTGAGGCGTGTACTTGCTGGAAGGGTTTCAGGGCTTCTTCGATTTGGGCTTCGCTCATGCCGTTGCCAGTGTCGCGGATGCGAAGGGCGACTTCGCCGTTGCTTTCATAGACCGTGGAAACAATCACTTGAGAATTGGTAGGTGAGAATTTGATAGCGTTTGAAACAAGGTTCAGGATGATCTGTCTGATGCTTCTTGAATCAGCCACGACCTTTGGAACAGCGCGAGAAAGGGATGTTCGGATGATAATGCGGTTTTCATTGGCTTGTGGTTGTAGAAGTGCGACGGACTCTGCGACCATTTCATTGAGATCAACGGCTTCAAACTCAAGCTCCAGTTTGCCCGACTCAATTTTTGAAAGGTCAAGAAGATCATTAATCAACTCAAGAACATGATTGCCGGATTTGTTTATGTCGCGCAGATATTCGCGGTATCGTTCATTTTGAATAGGGCCAAAACGCTCTTCAATCATAATGTCGGAAAAGCCGATGATTGAGTTGAGTGGCGTTCTGATTTCATGGCTGATATTTGCGAGAAAATCAGTCTTTTGGCTGCTGGCGTTTTCGGCTTCGTGGCGAGACTGGATAAGCTCTTCTTCTGCCTTCTTCCAGCTGGTCATGTCGCGAATGACTGCGCAGAGTTTTCCGGAAGACTGCATTTTTGAGATTGTCAAAAAGACAGGGATCATACCGCCGTTTGCTTCAGCCGCGATGACTTCCTTGCCGTCATCAAACAGGTTTTCAATACCTGGCTCGGAAAGGCTTTCGACATATTGTCTTATGCCGTTTCTGCTTTCGGCCGCAAATAGGGTTGCGATATTCTTATTCTTGGCATCATCAAAACTGAGGTTGAAAAGTGCTTCTGCCGATGCGTTGATGGAAACAATTGTGCCCTGCTGGTCCAGCACCAAAATACCATCGCTTGTGATGTCCAGAATGTTTTGGATTTCGCTGACATTAGACATTTCAAGCGCAGGCGGTTCATCATGAAGTGGTTCGTTGCTCGTGGCAAAAGAAATGAGCAAGGCTTTTTCACCAGCCCAAGGAACGGTATGAAGGACAGGATTAATTGGTGTTCTATTGCCTGATTTGGCTGTTAGGTAATAACTAGGCGTTCCATTCTCGCTGTCACTGATGGGAGACAAAATGGTTTCAATGCCGCCTGCAGACTCAAGTTCTTGCGTTGATTGATACTCTGATGCTTCAAGCAGGCTTTGGTTGGCGAACAGGATTTCCTCGCTGTTATAGATGACTATGGCAACCGGCAGGTTTTCCATAATCGAAGTATCAAGACCTGCAGGACTGAAGTTCGAAGCTTTTTCACCCTCGTAGCTTGAAGGCGATGTATAATCACTTTCATGAGCTTCGGTTGGAATATGGGTCTCGTTAATATCCAACTCAGGCTCATCATCGGAAGTGAAAGCCTTGGCCAGTTTCTGATTTGCTTCCAGATGTGTGATTTTCGATGTGTCATCATCGCGTAGCGTGTCGCCGATTTTTCGGAATGCGTTGCTTTCTTCTTCGCTCAAGCTTGGAATACCAGCTTGTGCATCAGATTTTGTTTGGCGCGGCACAAGGCGTACGATGTTGGTTTGTGAGTTTGAAGTCTCTTCTGACGTATCTTCAATGTTCTCTTTTTCAGGCATTGGAGGAGAAACAAGTGCCAGTCCTATTTCATCAGGGTCTAGCAATGCGTCTGCTGATCTGATGATGCCAAATCCTCTAAAGCCTTCGAACCCGCGATCTGAGTTAAATGAGGGCAGGGCAGCTAGATCAATTGGCAGTACCATGTCTGTGCCCTCAACCGGCCACAGAACGGTTTTGCCTGACCAAGTGTCTTGCTTTTTTAGGAGTGTTTCAATTTCACGATTGGTATCAAAGCCGAACACATTGGCCACTTCACGCCACTCACGCCCAAGAACAGCAGCAGCATTTTTACCGACAGTTTCTTCCAATTCCGGAGAGACAGACTGGAAAACGCAATTTTCATCAATCACCCATGCAAAGCGAACGGTGCCATCATTTTTCTCTAATTCATATTTGCTTTTTGACTGGAGTTCAGTTTTTTCTGGCTCTGGCTCTGGCTCTGGCTCTGGCTCTGGCTCTGGCTCTGGCTCTGGCTCTGGCTCTGGCTCTGGCTCTGGCTCAAAGTTGAGAGTCTTTTCGGCAATATCCAGTTCATCTGCAATCTCTGATATGACATCCTGCGGTGAAGCTTCTAAATCAACCTCATCGTTTTCTTTTGCATGCAAGTTAGTATCAAGCGCAGGGGGGGTGACTTCGTCTACAGTATCTTCGGTAGCAGCTTCAGTTTCTGCTTGTGTTTGCGCTAATACAATAAGATTTCTGCCAGGCTCATTCGACAGTCTTGCAAGGCCTATTGCGATAGATTGTCCATCTGTATTTAATTCCTGGCGTTTAATCAGACGATCAGACTCACGTTTCAACTCATTGAGCATGGATGATAAAGTTACGTCAGCAGGTCCTAAATCTCGAAAGTTTTTAGATGCTGACAAGGGTGTGCCATGATCATCAAGAATTGCTGCGGCATCTGCGAAATCATTGAGGGAAATAACAGCATTTTCTGCAAGTGTTTCTTCAGAAGTGTTTTTGTTGCCGTCGAAGTAATTTGTGACTTTATAGCCAAATTCGTTTTCGTAGAGTTTGATGCGTTTGATTTCAAATTGAATTATCAGGGAACGCAGCCCCTGATTAACTCTGAAGCCACGCGTAATAGATTTGTTATCGTCCATTTGTTCAATGGAGTCTTTTAATTGACGGACAATCGATTGGCTATCAGTAATTGTTGCAGACAAGAGGTCAACAACGCCGCGTCCGCCAAACAACTCGGCGCCCAAAGCATTCGCCCAAATGATGCTGTCGATTTTATCATTAAAAACCACAACGGCATCTTGTGAGAGGACGTGTTTACGCAAGTCCTTGAGAACTGAAAGGTCTAGATAAGATTGATTTTGCCCTTGCATACGCGCTTTACTCAGTACTTGTGTTTGCCGCAAACAAACATATTTTTGAAAAGCAGGTCCTCACCATTCTGCTGATCGATTTATTCTTAATGAACTGTTAATAACGTGCAGACGCAGGCGGGTCTAGAAATATATGATGATTAGGCGAATTGCTTGAATTCAAGGTTAATGCTGATTATTTAGAAAATAATGGAAATGCGCGAAGTTTTTCTTGCAAATCGTTCAAGATGCTCGTATTTCAAATTAGCTTCTGAATGAAGATGTGCGGTTGTAGCTCAGTTGGTTAGAGCGCTTGCTTGTGGCGCAAGAGGCCGGTGGTTCGATTCCTCCCAACCGTACCATTCAGAATGCTTATATTATCCAGTTTGATAGTTTGTTTTCCAAATTTTGAATTAGCTTTGCTCGCGATACTCCATACGAGGCATCATATTCTCGCATTTTATCTTTCCAAGCATCGCGGTCGTAAAACGCGCGCAGAGTTTGATAAAGGTTATTGTCCCAACCGCTGACTTCACAAGCAAGGCCATCTGTAACAAAGCCAAGATAATCATGCGGAAGACTGTCGAGCTTTGCCAAATAAGCAACAGGTTTTCCACCCCGCATCACGTTCATTGCGACGCCACTGTTACCACTGATTACTAGATCACAATCTGCGATATCTTTATCTAGCGGCGTTCCGATTGTTGTTCTTATGCCGTGGTAGCGCTTTAGGATAGCATCCAGATTGGTTTCCAAAAGCGAGACAGGGTGATGGCGAATTAGAATTTCTATCTTGGGTGATGTTTTCTTGATTTGATCAATCAATGTTTCCAATTCAGCCTTTTGGGTGAGGGCGGTCAGAAATATTCCTATAGTTTTTACCTGCGGAAGCCATTTCATGAATTGCGTATCACCAGGCTGGCCAATCGTTACAACTTGAGAATAGCACCTACTTCTTTTTTGATATATATCTTGCATGGCTGTTCCATAGAAGACTGAATAATCAGATAAAACTGGTGGAACATAGGCACTGTTTGCAGGAACTGGTGCATGATTGACGTATATAACTTTAAGCCCGTTTTTATGAGCAGCGGCCGCAAGTGCGGTACATTCAGGGCTGTAGTTACTCGCAATGAGTGCTGTTTTTAGATTCTTGTGTTTTTTAAATGTTTCATCAAAGCGAATATAAAATGCAAGTACACTCGCAATGCGGCAGGCGGGCATGAAGTCGTAACTGCGAGCAATCTTTCTAACAAACTTCCAATAGGCTGGCGAAGCTTTGAGTAGGCCTAAGTAAGCAGATAGCTGATTTTTTCGAATGTAGTATTTCTTGTTGAATAACAATCGAGCCGTTTTATTGTCTGGAATTACCTCAAGCACACGATCAATTGCCCCTGCTTCATTATTGAAATTGGAAATACTGATAATCTCATCTGAAGCTTTAACTTCAGGCCCAATGGCTGCAATCGCCTTAAACATGTAGAGCAACAATATAACGGGCTGCAAAAATAAATAGCGTGAAAAACTGTATGTTTGATCGACCAGCCTATAGATTGGGTTTTTGTTTTTGATTTCTGAAAAGACTGCGCTTCGTGTTTGCTGCGTGTCCATTTTGCGCACGACCAAAATGGCAGTGGTTAGTGAATAACCGGATAGTTTTTTAATGGGATTTGACCCTTTGGCTTTATACTTTGAATCTATGGATGAAAGAGAGGCTGACATTGAAGAATATTCTCTTTTGGCTTCTGTGCGCTTGGATGCGTAAGCAATTAGTACATAGGTAGAAGATTTATGTTAACAAAACACTATGGGCGATTTGATTCGAAACTCTTGAATTAATCGTATGTGTTTTGACTAAGCTTTATAACATGGACTGGGGAGGCTGTATGAAAGCTAAGCGTACTTTATTTCTTCAATCCATTTTCTACGCTTTTGCCAATGGTATTGAAGCGCTGGTGCCGTTTTTGTTAGCACCAATTTTGACGCGATCTCTTGAGCCTGCTGAGTATGGGATTTGGGTTCTCTTCATCACTTATGCAACTTTTTTGAGGCCGATTATCGGGCTGACATCGCAGGATGCCATCCGTATGCGTTTTTATGATTTTGATCCCAAGCAATTATATCAATACACGCATACAATCTTCTACATCATGATGGTCAGTGTATGTGTTGGCACCGTGCTTGTATTCCTGTTTCTCGATCAATTGGCTTTTATATCGAAATTTCCTGCTGCCTGGCTTGTGACCATTGTTATTGCTGCGTTTTTATTTGAAGCATTTTACACGGCACTTGCGCTTCATCAGTTCCATGCGAACAGGGTTGGGTTTTTACTGACGCAAATCATTCAAGCGGTTTGCAGCATCAGCTTTATGGTAATTTTCCTCTTGCTGGATTGGGGGTGGCAAGGGGTTATTCTTGGACGAATGATTGGCTTGTCAGTTGCGACATTGATTTCTCTTAGGTTTCTTGGATATAGCCCAAAGATATTTTTCAAAATGCCTCAAAGGTCATTTTATCGAAATATTGCCCGTTTTGGATTAATTTATTGGCCAACCGGTATGGTTTTGATGGCTATGGGCATGATTGATAAGGTGGTTGCTGCTCATTATCTAGGTCTTGAGGCCAGTGGTATTTACGGGGTTGCAGCTTTATTTGCTTCTGCCTTTTGGGTCGTCAATCAGAGCTTTTTTCTTGCATGGACGCCATGGCTGTTTCGCAGACTTGGCAATTTAGTTGAAGCCAAGTCGCGTGATATTTTATCCGTTTCCATGCTGTACTTTGCAATTGCTACTCTGATTGCTGTCATAATATATTTTGTATCTGTTACCGTTGCGCCATTCTTGCTGGGAGAAAGCTTTCATAAGGCCATTCCGTTTGTAGGTTACATGATTACAGCTATGCTGATGCAGGGCTTCTTCTTCCATAATATGAAGTTCCTGCATTTTGAGAAAAAGATTATTTTAATGTCTGGTTTGAGTGTTCTGGCAATCATCCTGAACATCTGGCTCAGCATACTGTGGGTAGGCGAGAGTGGACTGCAAGGTATCATGCTTGCAACGATTGTTTCGTTTGGTAGTATCTTCATACTCACCAGCTTGATGATTATTGTTGGATTTATATTCCGTTCCAGCAAAGCTTTGGGGTAACGCTTAAAAATTTTAAGTTTGTCGATTATTTTTTGATGTAATAATCATATGTCAGTAGGCTATCTTTATGAGAATATGCCAGTGTGTACTTCTCCATGATATGGGAGAATCTATCGTCTTTTGAGAACAGATGTGGCCAGTTTATTTTTAGATGCTTTAAAGGCCAGCTTTTGCTATGATCCATGATGATAACGTCTGGAGGAAAGTCCTCCCAAAGGCTTAATGTTTTAGCGTGTAGAATTTCACGACCTTCGTTGAAACTTTCAATAGGGGGGGCAAGCTTACCTTCATTTTCCATTATATCGTATTCTGCCAATTCTGAGAACACATATGAAAAGTTGACCAAATCACTCCATCTAGTGCCACCTTCTACTGCAACGATTTCGTTAAATGGTGAAGGATGTGCAATCAGTAAAACAACACGTTTATCATCAAGTGATATATTATTTTCAAAGAAACTCTGTTCTAGCATCTTAAATCTGGTTTGATTAAGACTGCTCTTCGTGAATTGATCGTATAAGATAGTCGATAATAACAAGCAGAAGAATGTAATTGCTATTTTATTAGTTTTTCTTCCAATGATCCAAAGTAAAACAATGTTTGCCATAAATATTGGAAATTGGTGATGTGAATACCACCTTGCCTGTATTGCTGCTACAGTTATTGTTCCTATCAACAAGGCAACGCTAATAAATAATTTTCTACTATCAGATTTGTAGAAGAACCCGGTTGCGAGTATTGGGATTATGTAGAATAATTTGAAACCAATTTTTTTAGCTGTATTTTGCAAGTCGATTAGATTAGCTTCAATAGCATTCCTCATTATGCCGATGACTTGTAAATTCTCAGGATTTAGTATGAGCCATGTAAATAAATATGAGACTACAACTATTCCAGAAATCAAATTTTCAATACGGAATAAAATGGACATACGGCGCTGAACAATGACATCGGTGAGTTCGATAAATAATATTACAATGGCGAAGAGATATTTAAATAATAATGTCCAACCAAGCCAAATGCCTAATACTATACGCCATTTAAGACTTAATAATTTACCACGTGGGTCTGAAAACCTGTAAACAAGATATGGCCAAAAACCGAGCGCTACAAAATGTTCGCGTAATCCAAAAACATTTTTGAACAAGATAGGTATAATCGACAGGGCTGCTATTGATGCAAATAAAAATAAGTAAGTTCCACCTGTGGTTTGTTTTCTAATAAAATATGCAAATTGTGCACTTAACAAAATAGCAAGCGCTGTCATTGTGACAATAATTATGTCCAATTCTATGCCTATAAAAGTATGTATTCTTGCCGCAATAGAAAACCAGAGCTTTTCTGCAGGAGGAAAGTAAATCGCGTGTTTATCATAGATGTCACCTAATTCAATTGCGAATTTACCTGATAGTATTCCACCTGCAAGATCATGATGAATTGAATATTGATAGGTGTAAAACAGGCTTGTTGCAATCACTACAATGATTGCAGTGAGAATATGAATTGCATAAGTTGCAAACTTGTTTGTGTCCTGCTGGCTTGAAAGCGAAGAATTGACCTCGGCAAACATTATGAACCTATTCTCAATGTGTGACTTATATATCTGATAATAAGCCAAACCTGTAAACAAACAGTGTCATCTCATACCATAGATTTTCAGGTCAGGTTTATGAAAAGATCCAGATCGAAAGGACGAACAGAATCTATATCAATTATTTGTTCAATTCCATCTCTTACCTCAACTTCTCCAGACCATACGATTTGGACTGTTAAGTGCTGATCATCTTTTCCCAAAACTTTATAAACTAGGTTAGGGTTGTATATAGCAGTTCGTAATTCCATAGAAGAGAACCGCGATATATATGCTTTCTTTCTAATCTGTTTTTCGTTTTTATCTGCATGATGATCCCACATAAATAATAAAAAAGCCGCCCCCCACATTATTAAGGTGAAAGACAGCGAAAAGAATATGAAACCAATTATGCCAAGGCCAAACAAAATGAGTGCAAAAATTTGCACCCATTTTTTGCGTTTTGGTTTGATTACAGATTTAGCTCTCAGGGTTCCAGCCACCGATTGCCTTGATTTCCAGGAACTCTTCCAAGCCCCAGACACCACCTTCACGGCCATTGCCTGATTGCTTGTAGCCACCAAATGGTGCACCTGCCGAGCGTGCCTGACCGTTCATGTCAACCATGCCAGAGCGAACCTGACGAGCAACGCGGTTGGCTTTTACTGGATCAGTTGTCTGGATGTAGTTGGTTAGACCGTAAAGCGTGTCGTTGGCAATCTCGATTGCTTCTTCTTCGGTGTCAAACGGCATCATGGATAATACCGGACCAAAAATCTCTTCTTGGCAAATGCGCATGTCGTTTGTGCAATCTGCAAAAACTGTAGGGCGAACGAAGTAACCACGGTTCATGCCTTCGGGACGACCAAGGCCACCAGCAACTAGTCGCGCTTTATCCTCTTTGATACCAACTTCGATTAGGTCTTGTACCTTATCAAATTGCATTTTGCTGACTAGTGGGCCGATGTGGCGGCCTTCTTTTGATGCTAAATCCACGGCAGTTGCTTCAGCCTGTGCTACAGCTTCTTCTACAGCCTGGTCGTAGCGAGAACGCTCTACCAACATGCGGGTAGGGGCGTTACAGGATTGGCCAGTGTTGTTGAAGCAGCGGATAACGCCATTTTTTACAGCATCAGGAGCCGCGTCAGCGAATACGATGTTTGCACCTTTACCACCAAGTTCCAGAGATACGCGTTTTAGTGTATCAGCTGCATTCTTAGTGATCAGCGTGCCTGCTCGGGTTGACCCTGTGAAAGACACCATGTCGATGTCTTTGTGGCCTGACAGTGCTGTACCAACGCCTGGGCCATCACCATTGACCATGTTATAAATACCGGCTGGTACACCTGCCTCATGCAGGATTTCTGAAAAAAGAATACCTGATAATGGTGATTGCTCAGAAGGTTTGAGAACTGTAGTGCAACCTGTTGCAATGCCTGGCATGACTTTCAGTGCAATCTGGTTCATTGGCCAGTTCCAAGGTGTGATCAAGCCACAAACACCAATCGGCTCATGGATGATGCGGTCGTTTGGTGTGTCTGAACGTAACTCACGTTCAAACTCATATGTCTTCATTGCATCAATGAATGCTTTGATGTGGTAAGAGCCTGTTCCAGACTGCGATGTTTTAGACATGCTTAAAGGCGCGCC
>CALAIO010000150.1 GCA_937923355.1 uncultured Rhizobiaceae group bacterium
CTGATTGGCGTGTAATCTGGCTCATAAAAGCTGAAACAAGTTCAGGCACATCTTCGCGGCGTTGTGACAGAGGCGGCACATGGACAGGTACAACAGCAAGACGGTGGAATAAGTCTTCGCGGAAGTTGCCTATTTTAATCAGATTTTCCAGATCTTGCGCGGTTGAAGAAAGAACACGCACATCAACTTTAACCTTGGTGTTTCCCCCTACTCGCGTAAATTGTTGTTCAACCAAAACACGCAGAATTTTACTCTGTGTATCAAGCGGCATATCCGCTATTTCATCGATATAAAGCGTGCCACCATGCGCTTCTTCCAAAGCGCCTACCTTGCGTCCGTCTTCACCATTGGCTTCCGTACCAAAGAGTTCAATTTCCATTTTTTCTGCAGTAATTGTTGCTGCATTCAACAACACAAATGGTCCATTGTTTCGAAGTGAGTTTGCATGAATGGTTCTTGCAACCAGCTCCTTGCCGCTGCCAGATGCACCTGAAATCATGATGCGAGAATTGCTAGGCGCGACCCTCTCAATCGTTTGCTTAAGGTTTTGCATGGCAGTTGAACTACCGATCATTTCTGGCATGTCAGGCGTTTTATCCTGAAGTTCTTTAACCTGCTTTTTTAGATTGGAAGTCTCCAAGGCTCTTGATGCGGTCAGAATGAGCTTATCTGCCTTGAACGGCTTTTCGATATAATCATATGCACCACGCTTAATGGCAGATACTGCAGTTTCTACATTGCCGTGGCCTGATATCATGACGATTGGAATATCCGGATGCAGGATCATAATTTCGTCCAGCAATTCCAAGCCGTCCAGTTTCGAACCTTGCAACCAGATATCAAGAAATATCATCGTAGGCCGGCGCTCTTGAACTGCTGCCAAAGCACTATCACTATCGCCAGCCGTTCTGGTTCCATGGCCTTCATCTTCAAGAATGCCTGCTACCAGCTCTCGAATATCTGTTTCATCATCGACGACAAGAATATCAGTTGCCATGATTAAACGTTCTCCTCAGTTTTGATATTTTCTTCAGATACTTCTTCTTCAATGGGAAGTGTAAAGCGCATCATCGCGCCGTGTCCGCCTTCTGCAACTTGTGGCGCATCCATCAATTCAATTGTGCCACCGTGGTCTTCTGCAATTTTACGAACGATTGCGAGACCTAATCCAGTACCCTTTTCTCTGGTGGTCATATAGGGTTCCAGCAATCTTTGACGATTGGTTTCAGGAAGGCCCTTGCCATTATCAATAACCTCGATGATAGCATTGTGTCCTTGATGCTCAACTCTTACGACAATCTTGCCTTTGTAGTCTTCATCACCTGGAAACGCTTCGATTGCTTCTGCGGCATTCTTGATAACATTGATCAACCCTTGTGAAAGCATTCGGTTATCGTAGACCATTTCAAGCGGGCCTTTTTCGGTCTCCAATACAAATTCAATATCTGGAAAACCCACTTTTTGCAGGAATACTGTTTCTCTTACAGTTTGCTTGATATTGGCCTTTGACATCTCAGGAACAGGCATACGCGCAAAGGCAGAAAACTCATCTACCATTTTGCCAATGTCACCCACTTGTCGAATAATGGTGTCAGTACAATTATCAAAGACTTCACGGTCTTCTGTGATGTGTTTGCCGTATCTTCTTTTGATACGTTCTGCTGAGAGTTGTATGGGTGTTAGAGGGTTTTTTATCTCATGTGCAATTCTACGGGCAACATCTGCCCAGGCTGTGTTTCTTTGTGCAGATACAAGATCGGTAATATCATCCAGTGTCATCACAAAGGAATGCGTTCTAGTGTCTTCTTTTTCGACAGTTACCTGAACGTTTAGTGTTCTTTCACGCCCCTCTTTTATCAGGGTAATTTGCTCATGATATTGGGGCTTTTCAGACGCAATTGCTGCTTTAAATACCTCGCCCAGTTCTGGTACTCTTTCTGAAAGTTTGGGATCGTTTTTCAAACCTTCAGCTTCATCAAATCCAAGGATAGGAAGGGCATATTTATTGGCAATGGTGATCTTTCCGTTTTGGTCAAGGCCCACAACTGCTGCACTAACGCCAGACAATACAGCTTCAATGAATCTTGCGCGTTGATCCATTAGTTCTTTTGCATCAACCAGATCTGACTGTTGGGTTTTAAGATCGGCCAACATGACATTAAATGTTTCGTTGAGAAACTGGAGATCACCTTCTGACTGGCTGCTATCCACTTTCACATCAAGGTTGCCGTCACTGACTTCCTGGGCAGCATACATGAGCCTTCTAATGGGCATAACAATGCGGTTTGCAACACTGATGCCCATCCAAATCGCGCTTAGCAAAACAATAAGACATACACCCAGATAAAGTATGGCAAAGGCAAGTTGAAACGGAAGACGGTTTTGCTCAAGCGAATTATAATCTGCACTGTTTAGTTCGGTGTCACGAACAGCTTCAATAACAGCAGGCGGAATTGCAATGACCGTATAAAGATATGCGTTTGGAATATCCTGCATTTTAAAAACGGAGCCAATTAGATTGGTGTTGCCAGGAGGGATTGGTACAGGATCCCCGCCCTTTGCCAATTCTAGGGCCACGGTTGGAATTGTAGGTATTTCGATTTTGGTTTCCAGATCAGATTTTATGAGCTCCGAGCCATCCTCTTTTACCAAGGAAGCAGCCAAGAACCCGCGCCCTCTTGCTTCCAGTGTTAGCAGTTGAATGAAGCGCTCTCTATCCAGTACATATAAACGCCTGTTTCGATCAAGATTTGCAGCCATGGATAGCGTATTGCCCATTAGAACACGCGTACTTTCATTTTGATAGGCTCGCGCAACGCTTACAGATGACTCAACGATTTTCTTGGTTCTGATTTCAAACCATCTATCAAGACCCAGATCGAGCGTGATACCAGCAACAATTGCAACTAGAATGGCTGGAAAAGCCGCCACCAAACAAAACAATCCGATAATCCTGACGTGCAATCTTGAAGCTGCCCGCCCTTTTCTTCTTGAACGGATAATTTTGGCAATTTCCTTGCCAATTAAAAATACTAAAACAAGGATCAGGAAGCCATTTATTGCCGCAGCAATCAGAACCAGATTTTTATCTGGTTGGATCGGTGTAAGACCAATCAGAAGCGTGAAAGTTAAGCTGCCTGTGATAAGCAAAGCAATAACCGTTAAAAGCCCAATCACCCTGCTTCTGGACGTCTTTGCAGTGTCAAACAGCTCTTGTTTTGGCGAGCCGTTTTCATGTGACGCAGATGTCATAGCGTTTAGGTCAATTGACTTTGGTTCGCTGGCTAAGCTCAAGTTTCGATAACTTTCAATTTATAAGATTCTAAATCAGTATTTGCAGTATCCCAAATGCGTGGCAATTCCGCAACACAAATGTGGCAAAAATGAAACACTAAGTGTTGAGCTTATTTTGCAGTTCGTATGATGCGAATTCCATGTGTTTGAATTTTTTTGCGCAAAGTATTGCGGTTTAGCCCAAGAATTTTTGCTGCTTTAATCTGATTGCCATTGCACGCTGCAAGCGTATTCGAGATTAAGGGATATTCAAACTCTTGTAAGAACCGTTGATAAACCCCTTCTGGCGGCAGGTCATCTGCGTATTCTTCAAAATATCGCATCACAAAATATTCTGTTGCTGCTCGTATATTTTGAAAGCCTGTATTACTCGCAGCTTCCAAACCCTGTTTGAAATACCCGCTGTTTTTAATCTCTGTTCTTATAATCGTAGCCGTGATGGTTTCCTGAGGATATAAAATACAAATCCTTCGAATAAGGTTTTCAAGTTCCCTTATATTACCTGGCCAGAAATGGTCTTTCAAAACGGACATGGCATCCGTCTCCAAGTGCCTTGATTGAGCACCTTCACTTTGCGAAATTTTCAAAAAATGCCGTGCCAGATCAGGTATATCGTCCATCCTGTCTTTGAGGGTTGGCAATTTTATGGGAACGACATTTAGACGGTAATACAAATCCTCTCTGAATTTACCATTGTCAATCAGCTCAGTCATATTCTTTGTTGTTGAAGCTATTATTCGAACGTCAACCCTTAATGGCAGTGCAGAACCAAGCGGCGTGAATTCACCTTCCAGCAATACCCGCAATAATCTTGACTGTGCAGCCAGAGGAAGTTCATTTATTTCATCCAAATAAAGCGTGCCGCCATCAGCGTTTCGAATGCGACCCAGTTCAAGATTGCCCGCTTCGTCTTGATGACCGAAAAGCTCAGACTCGATAATTTCGTCTGGTAATGTTGCAAGATTAACTGCAACAAACGGGTTGAGTTTGCGATTGCCAAAATCATGTAGAACGCGAGCCGTCAGCCTTTTTCCCGTGCCTGTTTCACCTGACAATAGAACAGGTAAGTCTGAGTGCATCAATCGTGCGATTGAGCGATAAATATCCTGCATGGCAGCTGAACGACCGACCAGAGGCATGTTCTGGTTGTAGTCTTCGATGCTTTGGGCAGAGCGATTATCTTTTGGTTCTGAAATGGCGCGTTGGGCGATTTTGGTAAGCTCATCCAAATCAAAAGGCTTTGGCAGATATTCATATGCTCCTGCTTCCTGTGCCTTGAGAGCAGTCATGAATGTGTTTTGCGCACTGATCAGAATAACCGGTAATTCAGGTCTCAGATTTTGAATTTGTGGCAAGACTTCAAAGGCATCGCCGTCCGGCATGATGACATCAGATATAACACAATCGCCTTCGCCATTACTTACCCATTGGAGCAAAGTATTGAAGTTTGATGTTACACGTACATCAAAGCCCGCGCGCTTTAGGGCCTGATTTAAGACTGTTCGAATAGCATTATCATCATCAGCAACTAATACGACACCTTTAGACATTATGGGCACTCGCTATTGTTGTTTCTTTCTGTGTATTACCTTTCCAGGCCGGCAGGAGGATTTTGAAGATTGTTCCCTGCCCCTCAACGCTGTCACATTCAATGATACCACCATGACGCCCAATGGTTTTGGCAACCAATGCGAGCCCAAGACCCGAGCCATTAATTCGAGTAGTGACAAAAGGCTCAAAGATATGAGCACGAATTTCTTCCGGTATGCCTTTACCGTTGTCTGAAACGCTAAACTCAAGCGGCAAAGCTGC
>CALAIO010000151.1 GCA_937923355.1 uncultured Rhizobiaceae group bacterium
ATCTCTGACAAAGATTTTCTTTGAGGGCGTTCAATGGAAAGCTCATTGGATTTAGGTTGTCGCACTTGTTGCGTTTGCCCCACGTTCTGTTGCGGTTGCGGTGTTGGAATTGCCGCAACAACGGGTTGGTAATTGCCCGGAAGTGATGCAAGTTCCAGCCCTTTGTGCGCCGGTGCCATGAATTTCTGCCAGGTACTTGCCGGTAAAGAACCACCGGTAACCTTCTTCATAGGTTTGCCATCGTCATTGCCGTACCAAACACCAGTAACAAGATTAGCTGTATAGCCAACAAACAATCCGTCTCGCGAATTTTGCGTGGTGCCTGTCTTGCCAGCCGCTTCGCGTTTGCCAAGGCTCGCGTTTTTGCCCGTTCCCTTGGTAATAACATGTCGAAGCATTGAGTTCATCATACCCACTTCGCGTGCACGAATAACCTGGGTTCCTTCACCCGCTTTACGCTCATATAAAACATTGCCATCAAGATCAGTGACACGTTTGATAACATATGGAGAAACAGCAGTGCCACCGTTTGCAAAGGGGGCATAAGCGCCCGTTAATTCCATCAAGGTAACTTCAGAAGTGCCAAGTGCGATGGACGCATTGGGCGTCAGTTTGGATTTGATACCAAGTCTTTTTGCTGTTTTGACAACATTGCCTGGCCCTACTTCCATCACCATTTGTGCGGCCACTGTATTGAGTGATTTGGCAAGTGAGGTATCAAGTGAAACAGGCCCGCGGAATTTTCGGTCGTAGTTTACAGGCTTCCATTTGCCTATACGAATAGGCGCATCTTGTCTCACGGATTGAGGTGTTCGACCTGTTTCAAGTGCTGCCAAATAGACGATAGGCTTAAAGGCTGAACCAGGCTGACGTTTTGCATCCGTTGCACGGTTAAACTGACTGTCGGCATATTCACGACCACCCACAAGTGCTTTTACAGCGCCGTAAGGTGTCATGGAAACCAGCGCGCCTTGTCCAACATTCCGCTTTTTATGGTTTTCCGCAATTGTATCTGCAATCACCTTGCCAGCTTGTTTTTGCAACGTCATGTCAATCGTTGTGTCGATGATGATATCTTGGCGCAATTCACCAATCAGATCTGGCAGTTGCTTCATCACAAGATCAGCCACGTAATGTTCTGAACCACTCCAGAAATGCTTTGCCTTCTTGGCTTGCATGGTCAGCGCCTTGGTGGCCTCACGGTCTGTAATAAATTCGGCACGGCGCATGGTACCCAGTACAATCTGGGCTCTAGCTTCTGCCAGGTCAGGGTTTTTGGCAGGAGAAAGTTTGGATGGTGCCTTGAGAAGACCCGCTAAAAGTGCAGCTTCTGCAAGGTTTACATCACGTGCTGATTTGGAGAAATACCTGCGCGAAGCTGCATCAACGCCATAAGCACCCGAACCAAAATATACGCGATTTAAATAAAGCTCGAGAATTTCATCCTTATCATATTTGCTTTCTAGCCAAAATGCGATGATCAGTTCTTGAACCTTACGTTCCAGCGTGCGTGACGGCTTAAGAAACAGGTTTTTGGCAAGCTGTTGCGTAATCGTTGAACCACCTTCAACAAGACGCTGCGCCATGACATTGCGCACCATGGCTCTGGTAAAGCCAATCGGGTCAAAACCAAAATGTGATTTATAACGGCGATCTTCAACGGCAATCACTGCCATTGGAATATAAGGCGACATTTCATCAAGGCGCATGGCAGCACCGCCAGTAACGCCGCGATTGGCTATGAGCGTTCCGCCTGCCGAAACAATCCGCGCATTGGGTGGGCGTTCAGGAATGGCCCAACTGCTGGATTGTGGCAGTTTGGATGCGTAATAACCAACAATGCCTGCAACACCAATCGCACCCCAAAGGCCAAGCACGAAGCACCAGTAAATCGACTTGCCAATAAAGCCGAATAGGCCGCCACGCTTGCGTGTCTGCTTGCGTTTATTTTGTTTGCGACGGGCAGTGCCTGCCTTGGCAGGTTGTTTGACAGCTTTCCTTTTTGCTGGTGAAGCAATCGCGCGATCTTCTGCAGTAACGCGCATGTCGCCATTGCTTTTTCTGCGCGCAGGCGCGTCAAAAGTTGGTTCTATTCGTGTCGGTTTTCCGCGTCTTGCCATGAAATTTGTTTACCAGTGTCAAAGGACAGCTAAAGTTAATATGCTCTGAACAATAAATGAGGCAATTTAATGGGACGTAAACGCCAAGCCATTCTTTGAAAAACTAAGCAAAAACAAGCCACTCAATCTATTGATTAAAATTTTAACGGTTCTTTTAAGCCGATCTTGACCAATTTTTGGTACGATTTCTGCATGTCTTACGCCAAAACTGGCAATCAGGAATGGAAAAACTATCATGGCAAATCTCGCACTTCAGCCCGGATTTCAAACGGAAAACCGCATCGATTGGGTCGATTACGCAAAAGGGTTTTGCATCATCTTCGTTGTCATGATGCACGCCACATTGGGCGTTGAAAAACATGCTGTTCTAAAGGAAATTGCTGAACCGGGTGCAACAGGCTGGATGAATGCGATTGTAACCTTTGCACAGCCGTTTAGAATGCCGGATTTCTTCATGCTTTCAGGTCTCTTTCTGGGACTTGTAATTGGCCGTTCTTGGCTCAGATATTTTGATCGTAAGGTCGTCCATTTTGCTTATTTCTATGTCCTTTGGTTAGTTATTCAATTTGCCTTCAAATCGCTTGGCTGGATTTCACAAGGTGTTCCTGCAGCAGAAATCGGTGGCAGTTTCTTGCTCGCACTAATCGAGCCTTATGGAACGCTTTGGTTCATTTACATGTTGCCAGTGATGTTTATTGTTACGCGTCTCCTTTCAAAAATTCATTGGCTACTCGTTTTGGCCGCAGCAGCTTTGCTTGAGGTTGCTCCCATTCATACAGGCAGCCTGCTGGTCGATGAATTTGCAGCGCGCTATGTTTACTTCTTTGCGGGCTACGCCCTAGCGCAACCAATTTTCCAATTGGCAGGCTGGGCAAGAGACAACACTGCCAAGGCGCTTGGTTATCTAGGCGTTTGGGCGATTGTAAACGGCATCTTCACCTTCACCGCCATGCCGCAGGTTTTCGAAAGCCTCTTTGCCGCAGCTAACCGTCAAATCCCATCCAACATGGCGCAACTACCAATTGTCTCCTTGATGTTAGGTGCAGCAGGCGCGGTTGCAGTCGTCTGCCTTTGTGCTGTGCTATCGAGATTTAAACTGGCAGGCTTTCTGCGTTATCTTGGTCAACATTCAATTGTGGTTTACCTCGCTTTCTTCGCGCCGATGATCATCGCCAGAGAAGTTCTTTTCAAATTCGCACCTGGCCTTGATCTTGGCACCACATCGCTCATCGTGCTTCTGTCCAGTATCATCGGCCCGGTTATCGCCTATGAGTTCACACGCATCACAGGCTGGTTTGGCTTCCTGTTCCACCGTCCAAAATGGGCATGGATGGATAAGAGCGTGAGCGAAAAGCAAGCAAAAGCGAGTTTGCAAGCGGCTGAATAATGAACGGTCTACTAGAAATAAACCTTGGAAATAATCATGCCTGAAATTGTTATCGCTGATAATCATGAGCAAGTATATCCAGTCTGGGAAGAGCGTGGATTGAGTAATGCCTCAGTCACACACCTTGATTTTCATTGTGACATGCGCGGCATTATGATTGATCGTAAATTAGGCAAGGCTTTCTTTACCTCCCATCGTGAGACTACTTTTATTGACCGAGGCAACTTTCTTGCACATGCCATTATGAACGGTATGATTAAAGACCTGAAATGGGTGCATGGCCCTAAAGGCGGCAGAGCCTTTGATGTAGGCCCTGTCGTAAGTTATGAAACCGATTATCTGGCACCGCTTTATCGCTTCAGGCATAAACGCTCCAATCGTCCTGAAGTTGTTTTTAACTTTGAAGAAAAATTATTAGACAATTGGCATGGCTTGGAGGACGGAGAAATTCTTGACCTCGACTGGGACGCATTTGCTTCCGTTGAATATGATAAAACTCACCGTGAAGAATTAATAGAGACATTTTTTGCACGTGATTTTTCCAACGTACCAGAATTAACAACTTTGATTTATTCACCAGGCTACTCCGACCCTGATAGAAAGCTGTTTGATGATTTTGTGCTTAGACTAGCGAACAAGTTCAACGCCGATATCATCAGGCTACCTGTCATGCCGCTTAATACTGAGGGCGAGAGTAAAAGCAAAATACGCAGTCTGGTCAAAAAATTTGCCCCTCCTCAAATACGTGATTTGAAACGCGGTATCTCACGCAAATGGCGACAGCTGGAAAGCGCCAAGGATTTGCAAAAAGTTTAAGTGGTAGTTTGAAAATTATTTTATTTCCTTTCTGGATCCTCGCCTCAAGGGCGAGGATGACGGACGCGGGTCATTGTTCACTCGCCCGGTTTTCGAACGGTGGTACATAAGAATTCTTTTTCCCTTTTTCGCCAAGGCATCCGCCTTGCCGGCCGTTCACAGGCTGGCGTTTTGGCTTCTCAACGTCGCTGCGCTTGTTTGCCAGCCAGCGGCTAATCGCCAAAACCTTGCCCTGCCACGGAGGGGGGATTAATATCAGCGAAGCAAATCCTTCTGATTTGTTCGCCAACAATAGAGCGCACAACTGTGAGGGCTGAATATTAAATGCCCGTATGTGCTGGGCTTTCAGCCCTCACGCGGAGATTTGATGTCAGTGTTGAGCTACTCAGGCACACTGTCTCAACAAAGCCTCTAGGATGATTTCGCATCCGTAAGCGATCCACTGATATCTCTGCAATTCGC
>CALAIO010000152.1 GCA_937923355.1 uncultured Rhizobiaceae group bacterium
CTTCATCAATCCCCATCCAATCGCGCAGGCGATCGCCTGATGGATCTGTAAATGGTTTTCCAGAAGCATGTACGCGCGTTCCAGGCGCTTGACCGATAATCATGAGCTTGGCTTTGGAAGATAAAACAGCTACGGGTCTCGGCTCATGCGGCATGGGGCTACCAATCGGATCCTCAATGCACTTTCTGCATTTAGATATCTGCTTGCTTAATGCTTCAACATCCATAATCAAATCACCATGCTTGGTCTTGCTGAAACCTCATCAACCCAGCGTTTGAAATTGTTAAAACCCTCTTCCGGAATTTTCACACGCGCAGGTTTGCAAAATTGAGCGGCTACAATGGCTGTAATATCCGCAACACTGAAGCGTTTACCTGCAATAAACGGATTACCAGCCAGCTGGGCATCTAGAATTTCCAGATATTCGACAGCAAGCTTTTGATTTTTTAATCCCCATGCTTCGATTTGTTCTCCTTCTAAAACAGCAGCACCAGGATGCAGATGCCTAAAAGATTGTGCAACTCGCATGAAAAACCCAAACTCGACACGTCTGTTCCACATTTCTATTTGCGCGCACTCCAAAGGTGTTGAGCCAAATAGATTAGGTTCAGGGTTTAGCGCTTCAACAAAACGGCATATGGCAATTGTTTCAGAAAATATTGCGCCATCATCAAGCTCAAGAAAAGGCACAGTAGCCGTAGGATTTTTTGCTAGCATTTCTGGTGATCGATGCTCAAACGCATTCAAATCCAATTGCTGCGTTTCCAGTTCGAGGCCTTTTTCTTTTAAGAATATCTGAACACGTCTTGGGTTTGGTGCTCTCCCGCCATCATAAATTTTCATAAGCCAAACTTCTTTCAGAGTTAAAACAGCAAATTCAACAAGTTACCAGATTGAAAGTTTTGATAGCCAGTTATACGAATGCGCATCCCTAGCATTTTCACGCCATGCCTTTGGGCTATCAAAACCGCCCTGCCAAACACCAACAGCAAGCTCGCGAGCCTTTGCTTCTTCACTTTCATAGTCACCATAGGAAACCGCCCAACCATCTTTCACCATGCGAGCATTTATTTCAACCTCCCCTGCATTACAGACAGCAAGCAAGCGTTGATACTTATCCTCTTCCCAGCCCGTACAATTTAATTTTCCTGACTTCGCGAGTTTCACCAGATGCAATCGCGATTGCTTGCCACAGTCGTAGGTATTTCCATTTTGAAAAGTACAAGTCTGCCGATATTCGGGTGCGTCAATGCCGAGCAGCCGGATTTCCTGCCCTTCAACAATAAGACTATCTCCATCGACAATTTTATATTGCCCTTGGAGGGTTATTTCATTTTGTTTTGCCAGCCATGCAGAACCAAATGCCATAGCACCAAGCAAGAGCAGCGTAGTTATAAAATCTCTTATTTTGTTTCGTCTACGCAAGAAAGAATCGTTCCTATAAAATAGCGACCGCCCAAAAGACTAACATCATGTTAACCATTTTAAGATACGTTTGATTAGGATTTAGCAAAATCTGGGTATTTAGTATTGAGTTTGGCCGGTTAAATGAAGCATTTTCCGACATCTGTAGACAAAAACATCGTTGATGTTTCGAAAAAACGTTCCGCCTCTACAAGCGCAGTTCGTGATTTTCGCTCGCGTCTCAATGCTATTGGCGATGGCCACATCGCTTATGAAGAAGATCTCTTAAAAAACTTTGCACAACATCAGGCTAATGCAGCTTATGTTATGCCAATTTTGATTACCATGATCGCTTTGGTTACTTCTTACTGGCAAGGCTGGTATATGGCGGGCGTATGGGCGGTCATAACAATCATCGCGCATGCCATACTCAGCTTTCTATCAAGCAAATATTTAAAATCCAGCGCAGAGCAAAAGGCACTCGCAAAATGGCGTAAATTATTTTTCGCTTCACAAGCGCTAATCGCAATTACCTGGGCGCTATATGCAACAATCGGATGCAGTGCATGTACTGACAATCAGTATTCAATCATACAATTTTCAGCAATCCTCGTCTTCCAGGCCATTACATGTATGCTTACATTTGCATTCAGACATTCCGCCTTAATGATGATTGCGCCAGCAAGCATTATTCTCGCTTCACGATTTATCATGACTTATGAACCCGCCATGATGTTGATGGGCGGCATCACACTTTCTGCTATTGCATTCTTCTATATGATTGCTGACCGTTTCAAGAAATCAGTCATAACTATGTTTGAATATTCCACGACTAAAGAAATTCTCATCGCCGAACTTGAAACAGAAAAATCAATTTCAGAAGCAGCCAGAAGCCGCGCAGAGGAAGCCAATATGGCCAAATCGCGTTTTCTAGCAACCATGAGCCACGAATTACGCACGCCACTCAATGCAATTCTTGGGTTTTCAGAAATCATGCGTGATGAAGTCATGGGGCCAATGGAGAATGCAACCTACAAGGACTACATCGGGGACATTCATAATTCTGGTGCCCACTTACTAAAACTAATCAATGAAATCCTCGATATTTCGCGCATTGAGGCAGGCAAACACGAATTAAAAGAAGAGAAAGTCAAGCTTATCTCGGTGGTTGATGAAGCCTGCCACATGATAAGCATCAAGGCTAAGCAGAAGAACGTAACCCTTACAACCAAATATGAAGAAGATATGCCAACCATATGGGTTGACGAGCGTGCTATCCGTCAAATTACCTTGAACCTTGTATCAAACGCCCTCAAGTTCACCCCTTCTGGTGGTGAGATTACTGTGAAGGTCGGCTGGACCGCAAAAGGTGGGCAATATATCTCTATTAAAGATACTGGCCCCGGCATTCCTGAAGAAGAAATTCCAATCGTTCTTTCATCATTTGGACAAGGAACAATCGCTATTAACAATGCCGAGCAAGGCACTGGCCTTGGCCTTACAATCGTTCAGGCTCTACTGCAAATGCACCAAGGCCATTTCGATTTAAGGTCAAAACTACGCGAAGGTACGGAAGCCATTGCTTATTTGCCTAAGGATCGCGTATCAGCGGAAAAGCCTAAACAGCAAAAACAAGCTGAAGCTGCCTAAACTTAGGAACTAAGGCCTACCTTGCAGTTTAAGACATGCAGATTTCAAGACTCCTGCGCCAACAAGCAGTCCCTCTTCAGGTACGGCAGTCAGGTTAGTCGTTATAATCTTCTGTAGTCTTATCTTGTCAAGAAGTGTGTTAATAGCAACCTTGGTTGGACCTTGCGCGAACTTAACGTGATCAAGCACATTGGGTTCGAGCTTATGCAAGACAAGAGCTGCCGCCAGCGCTGTGTAACCATCTAACAAAACAGGAATGTGTTGAGAGCGTGCGGCTAGGATTGCACCACAAATTGCAGCAGTCTCACGACCACCAAGCCGCCTTAAAACTTCAAGACTATTGCCTTCCTGACCACTCGCAATTCCAATGGCATTATTTAGATTGGCTGTTGAAGCCTCATCCGAAGCGCCCCTGATTTCCAAAAGGTCATCTACAGGAACATCGCCGAGAACCGCTAAAATTGCCAAGGCAGAAAATGTCGGCTGAACTTCAAGCGCTGCAACACAAAGCAAATCCGCCCCACCCGCAATTGCCTCCATGCCAAAGGCAATCGTGCCAGCACAGGATTTTTCATCCAAAGCTGCTTCGCTTGAAATATCATCGACGGGTATCTGCAAAGCCAGATCAAAAACCTTCAAGCCAACATCATGCTGGTGACAGAGGCGATTAATATAGGCAGAACCTTCAGAAATCTGAGTAACCTTGGCCAGCAGTTCATTACTTGACGCGCCATCATCAAAAATATTTTCCAAAGTATGCGTTCCTGCAAATAGCGTGACTGCAGGACGATGAATGGAAGGTGACCTGCCACTACAGGCTGAATACCATTTACAAAGTTCTGCAAACGCACTCGTATCACCCTCAAGTTGGACTGCGGTATGATTTAAGGCGTCGCCATCAAGTTCTGGAAGATTCTTCGCAAGATTACGAATATCATCAAACGGCAATCCGCTTTCACGCTGCTTCATTGGAATTCCTTGTTAATACGACACTTCAATGCCGAATTTGTTATATCTTTACTCTTGCAATTGCATATTGTGGTTCGATAGCTATTGTCCACTAAATTGATTGGTTCAAGTGAGAAAAATGTCTACTATTCAATCTCCATGCACACTTGTTTGCTCAATAGACATGAAAACAGGTTATTGTTTTGGCTGCGGCCGAACTGGTAACGAGATCATGAGCTGGATGACGTATTCCCACGCGGAGCGCAAGCAAATCATGGATGGCCTTGAAGAACGCATGGAAACCATTGAGCAAAAGCCTCGCCGCGAAACCCGCCGCAGGCGCATGGCACGTGAAAAAGCGCAAACCGGTCTTTAAATCAGACTTGAGAAAAACCTGGCTGCAACCACAATAAGGAATATACCAAACCCAATCTCAAGCTTTCTTTTGCTTAGGGAATGGGCAAGCCTGACACCAATTGGCGCGACCATCAGCGTAATCGGAATGATAATCAAAACCATAAGAACATTGACAAAGCCAATTGAAAACGGCGGTAAACCTGAAGCTCCCCACCCTGCCCATATATAACCAACCATACCAGGGATAGAAATCAGAACACCAACTCCGGACGATGTCGCAACGGCTTGATGGATTGGGCGACCAAACAGCGTCATAAAAGTGTTATTAAAGACACCGCCACCGATACCCATAAAAGTTGAGAAAAAACCAATCACTGAACCTGCTATATGCTTGCCAATTCCGCGTGGTACATCACTTGCCAGTTTCCAGTCTTCTCGGCCAAACAAAAGCTTTAGCGCTATGACGAGAGAACAAAAGGCAAAGATGGCTCGAAGCACGCCGCTCGATAGCCCTGCTACTAAAAGCGTTGCCAATAGCACACCTACAGGCACCGAAAACACAAAAGACTTAAGCAAGTCCATATCCACGGCACCCTTGGCCTTATGCCCCATGAAAGAACGCAGTGATGTCGGCACAATGATTGCTAGCGATGTCCCAACCGACAAGTGCATGCGAATGGCTTCATCAACACCTAGAAAACCCAACATGGAGTAAAACACCGGCACAAGAACCGCTCCACCGCCAATACCAAATAGGCCTGCTAATACACCTGCAATCCCGCCAGCTACCAAAAGCGCACCAACAAATGGCAAGAGTTCGCTTAGGGGTGGTAATGCGTCCAAGTTTAATATCCTTTATTTTCTTGACCTGCTTATGATTGGCTAAAGCCTTAACGTCAAGCAAACAAAAAACCTGCCACAGTTTCCTATGACAGGTTTTATTCAAACTGCTTATAAGTTCTTAAAGAACAACGACCGTTGCGCCAATTGGAACGCGCTCATAAAGGTCTGCGACATGGTCATTAATCATGCGGATACATCCGTTTGATGATGCAGTACCGATAGTCCAAGGCGCTGTTGTGCCATGAATGCGGTAATAGGTATCGCGATTTCCTTTGTAGAGGTACAGCGCACGTGAACCCAATGGATTGTTTGGACCACCAGGAACACCGCCTGCATATTGAGCATATTTTTCCGGTTCACGTCTAATCATGTTTTGAGTTGGAGTCCAACTAGGCCACTTCGCCTTGCGCTTGATTTTAGCAGTGCCTGACCATGCAAGTGCCTGTTTCCCAACGCCAACGCCATAACGACGGGCTTTTGTACGGCTTTCAATTAAATATAAGTAACGACTTTGGGCATCGACAACGATTGTGCCACGCTTGTATCTGCTCTTGTATCGCACTGTTTGAGGCAAGAATTTAGGATTTACCTTGAACTTTTTTGCTTTGCCATGATGCGCAAGCGCTTCGCCAACAGGCAAACTCACAAATGCACTCAAAGCTGTCAGGCCTGATAAAAAATTACGTCTGTTCAACATGTGTCACCTACTCCATACACTGGGAACTGTTAGATTATATAACCCTTAAGCCAAAAGAATAGTTCCCACAACAAATTATGGCAATATCTTGACGCTCACGAACGCGTTATTACGCTAGGTTAAGTAAATCATAGTTAATCGCAAATTGTCACGCGTCATCAATGCCATGTGTATTTCGACACATTCTTAAACACAAAGTGACTCTAAGATCGGAACATAATCACAATTGACACATTTAATAGTTGTGTTCGAAATAATTGTAAAAGGAACGTGTTATGATGAATTTAAAAACACTAGCTCAGAAAACTGGCCTTGCGCTCTTCTTATCAGCCGCAATTGTTAGTTCGAATGCCTTTGCAAATGACACAAGCGAAGCTGAAGCCAGAATGGAAGCACTTTCGTATGCACCAGAAGGCAGCAACCTTGATGAGCGTTTCTCACAATTTGAGTTTGAAGAAAACGATTACGCTGAACACGAATTAAACGACGCATGGTTGGGAATGCCTGCTTACTCCAAGAATGGTCAGTTGATAGGTTATATCGACGATGCTTTTTTAGATGAAGAGGGTTACGTCACAGAAATCATTGTTGGATTAAACGAAGATCAAGGCATCGTTGAAATTAAAGGTAAATATGCCGAATTAACCGATGAAAAAGTCCAGTTTAAACTCTCAACAACACAAATCGCCGCACTTGCCACCAAGAACAAACTTGCATCTTTATCCGAGTAAGTTAAGCGGCAGCAGATATATTGCTTTTCACCATCGAATAAGCTTCAAGCAGAACATCTGGCGTAGCTTCAGGTTTGGTGGATTGCGTGCTTAATATCTGACGATAAGCTCTGGCACCAGGCATCCCTTGAAACAATCCAATCATGTGCCTGGTAATGTGATTGAGTTTACCACCTTTTGACAAATGTTTCTCAGCATAATCACACATGGCGCTCAGCAGTTCATCATAATCAATCTGAATATTTTGATCTCCAAATAAATCAGCATCTACATGTCTTAAAATAGATGGATTGT
Source organism: uncultured Rhizobiaceae group bacterium (assembly GCA_937923355.1). The sequence continues at coordinate 6,925 of CALAIO010000152.1, forward strand.
GATAAGCAATACGCCCAAGCATTACCCCATCGCAATTTTCCATGTGCTCCTGCGATTGAATCAAATCCTCAACACCACCGTTTATCCCAATGAAATGACTCGCATTTTCTGCTTTCAAATCGTAAACACGCCCATAATCCAAAGACGGTATATCGCGATTTTCCTTTGGACTTAATCCTTCAAGCCAGGCTTTGCGCGCATGAACCCAAAGCGCGTCAGCACCCTTCCCCCATACTTCGCTGGCAAGATTATCCAGTGCGATTTGCGTATCCTGCTCATCCACACCGATGCGGCATTTGACTGTAACGGGTACATCAACCACTTCTTTCATGGCCGCAACACATCGCCCAACCAACTCAGGCTCACGCATCAAGCAGGCACCAAAAGTACCCGATTGCACGCGGTCTGATGGGCAGCCTACATTGAGGTTTATTTCGTCATAACCATATTCTGCGGAAATTTTAGCAGCCTGCGCAAGCTTTCCAGGGTCACTACCCCCAAGTTGGAGAGCGACAGGATGTTCTTGCTCATTATATTCAAGCAGATAATCACGTTTGCCATGAATAATGGCGTCCGCAACAACCATTTCCGTATAAAGCAAAGCACGTTTCGTCATCAAACGATGAAAAAAACGGCAAT
>CALAIO010000153.1 GCA_937923355.1 uncultured Rhizobiaceae group bacterium
TTTTTGCCTAAAGCTTCTGCAATCAATTCGACACTGGCTATGTAACTCACCGGTGCGTTCACGATAACGGAATTGCTGTCTTCAACATATGTCAGGTCATAGGCTTGTTTGTTTAAACCGGCGCCCTTGATCGCTTGCTCAAGATCTTCCATGCTTGTTTCGCCAAGGAAAATAAGTCTTGTTGAGTTTTCGGAACCGATTGATACATAAAGCTGTTTTTGTTGAAAGTGCCATTTTAAATCAAATTGTGGTGCGATTTTTTCCAACATTTCTTCTATGTTAAGCGGCAATGTCATCTTTTTTAATGTGCCACGTACACGTGGTGTCATTGTAATTTCAAACCCGTTACGACGCGCAGCCTGTCTAAGAAAATCTGGTAGGGATTGTTCTACGACATAGATCTTCGGTTTTTTGGTTGGAGACGCTGTAATGCTTTGTGTTTGCTCGAAAGAGAGGCTATTGGCATTTGCGGTTGTTCCTGCAATCGAAGATGCCATTAAAATGGATACAACAGCGAGAGACTTTGTGTAATTCTTGATTAGAATAGACATTATTTTGTTCCTGCTGGAGAGATGCTTTCAACATTCATATCCATTTCACCACTCATGTTGGATAAGCCAAGAGAGCGCGCAATTCGCACGAGATGGCTTAGGGTGTTGGATTTGGTCTTGCGCCTGATGTTGAGACGATGTGTTTCTACAGTTCTGACTGAAAGATCGTATTTGTTTGCAATTTCCTTGTTGCAATATCCGTTTGCAAGAAGTGAAAGGATTTCCAACTCTCTGGATGTGAGATCATATGCGTTCTTTTGGCTTGAAGTTGCATATTTTGTGTGGAAGAGAATATCTGTCAGATTTTCCGAGAAAAAATTACCACCTTCCATCACTGCTTTCACTGCAACACTATATTCGCCTGAGGTAGCGTTTTGACCTATGAAGCCATCTGTGCCGCATTGTTTAAACTCTTGTAGAAGGCTTGCATCCTGTTTGATGTAACAGACAACAACCTTGCGGTTCGGATATTGCTTTTTGAAAGTGCGAATGAACTCAAAAATATCGCTGCCAGGAAGTGATGCACTCAATAACAAAACTTCATGTTCGTGTTTCTCACTTGCATAAAGAGCCGCATCTACATCTCCAGCTTCTGCTATAACGACACAGCCGCCAGTGCCTTCCAAAAACTGTCTTAACCCTTCACGAACGATTGGGTGTGAATCCACAACCACAACTTGAGTTTCGTTTACTTCCATTTTCATACCTCATCTATAAAATTGGAACTGTTTCAAAATCGAACACAGTCACGTATTTGCAGATGATGTTTCAAGTTTCGTGCCAAGTTTTTTACTTTGGCTGTATAAAATCAGGAAAGTGATATTTTTCTTGAAATCACCAAAGTCTATAACCATTATCCAGACATGTTGAAAACATTGAAACGATTATTGCTAGCTATTCTTGGTGCCTTGGGGGTTGGTTCTGTATCAAATGCGGAAAACATCTCTCATGGAGAGCAGGTTGTTTTATTGCATGGTATCGCGCGTTCAGCCTCTCACATGAAGGACCTTGAAAAGTTTTTAGAAGAGAAGGGATATACGGTTTATAATCTTGATTATCCTTCGACCAGTCATACGCTGGAGAAACTAACTGCGATTGTTGCTGCGGATATTGCAGATAAAATCAGTGCTGATAAGCCAGTGCACTTTATTGGATACTCGATGGGAGGCATTGTAACGCGTGCTGTTCTGAATAAGTTCAGACCCGATAATTTAGGCCGCGTTGTGCAACTTGCCTCACCAAACAATGGCAGTGAGGTTGCCGATTTTTTAAAAAACAATTGGCTTTATGAAAAAGTTTACGGTCCTGCGGGAAAGCAACTTGTTACAGATGGCGCTGGCATAGATGAACTGCTTGGAAAAGTTGATTACGAGCTTGGCGTCGTTGCTGGTACGTTTAGCATTGATCCTGTTTCATCGTCTCTTATTCCAGGCGAAGATGATGGAAAAGTTTCCGTTGAAAGTACAAAGGTTGATGGCATGAAGGATCATGTAGAGGTTTATGCGTCTCATACCTTTTTCCCGCAAAATGAGGATGTCCATCAACATGCACTGGAATTTATCAGGTATGGGGTGTTTTCTAAGGACAAGTAGTTTTCCAAAATGGGCTGGAAACTCAATTTTGATTAAACGATAGTCAAATTTTCTATACTTTCCAACAATTTTTAAAATCCTATTTCTCCCAAACCAAGACAATAAACACCACATTATTCTTCTAACAAGGAGAATGGTTATGACACATGTAATTAAGCCTAACTTTGCAGTCCCTAGCTCTAAAACGAAAAGCCTTATCCAAAGAATGGCTCGTTTTGATTTGCATGATCGTCTTGAACTCATCGGTAATGAATTTGGACGAATGGGGTTTCGGACAAGTTTCTCACTTTCAGATCAGGTTTTGAGCCATGCGCTTCTTACAAACAGAGCAAATGTTGAGTTTGTGGTTGACTTGGATGCCGTCAAAAAACAGGATGTGATTGAAAGTCTAATAAAGATTACAGGCGAAACCTATGGGCTTGATCTGAAACGGCGTCTTTCAAAGGATGTTGCAACCGTCTTAGTAAGTGATAACGTCGATAAATATATTGCCAAAGACAAAGTGCTTAATTTGCTTACAATCAATCCTTTGGCGGATTGGAATTCGAAGGATTTGGTTGATTATATATTGGCGCATGAAGTGCCGGTAGACCCTGCAGATATTGCTGCATTACAGTTTGAGAATAATACTCAGGCTGCATAAATCTGCAACTTGAATTGATAGTTGTTGAAACATGATTGAAGCCAGAGCCTAGTCATTAAAATTAAAAATGCAGGAATGATGCCTCGTCATTCCTGCATTAATAATCTCGCTCTGCCCCGGAGTGAGAACCAGCCTTTTTTCCAAGCTATTTAAATGTGTGACAGAGAGTGGTTAGCGGCACTCTCTGTCACGGCATAGTCTTCTCGCCCCGATCAGACTACGCTTTCAGCGCTGCGAAACTTTGATATCAGTTCGCAGCAAAAACCTTGAAATCTCTAGTGCCCCTAAGAGATAACAAGGTTTTCAGTCTTTGCCCCATAGGTGATTTTCTGAACCACACTATTCGTGATGTAAGATCTACATCCGCCTTGATTTGATGAAGGTGATTGTTGCGCCCCATGCGTTGATACCTAAATCAAACATGAGCTTTATATGCCTCTTGCGTATAAAGAATATAAGTTACTTACGGTTACATGCTTTTAAGCTATTGAAATAATTTAGAAATTAATTGGTTGTAACTTGCGTGTTAAGGCCGCTAGTTTTTAGTCTGCGGGCAATTTCATCAGCAAACGCTTCATCAAATCCGCGACGCAGTAAAGCTGCTTTAGGATTTTTTGCAAACCCTGGTTCCAATATGTTCAATTTGTTGGCTGCTTCGTGCGCACGTTTTGTATCATTATTACGCGCTGCTGATAGAATAATAGCTGCAGCTATCAACGGAGAATCTTCTGCTTTGAATTTATCTGCAAGCTTATCTGCTTTGGCAAAATCACCTGTAATGTCTGTATGTAAGTAATTATAAAAAGCAAGCCAGGCTGGTAGCACTGGCGTTAGCTT
>CALAIO010000154.1 GCA_937923355.1 uncultured Rhizobiaceae group bacterium
GTGCTTTGGTCATCATTATTGGTGGATGGGTAATTATAAGGCGTTTTATTTGAAGGCTCCTACCTAGGCTAAGGACCTATTAATCTAACCAACAGCCGCGTCCAGCAACCTCAACTGCACACGCCTTGAACCCTGCCAAAAATCTGCGCTCAGTGTGCCAGCTAGATGTACTGGACGGCCCTGGTTGTTCAATAGCAATTGCCCCATTTCTGTGTCGGCTGCGCGGAAGGCTATGCCACGTAGTTGCGCTCCATCGCCTGCGGAGGCTGAGAAGGATACGTGGTCTGCGCCTACGACTTTTGCAAATCTGATTTGATGCGACGGGAATGCGAAGATGGGTTGCGAGTGACCTTGACCATAAGGACCAGCGCGCTCCAGCATATCGAACAAATCGAGTGTCACACTTCTGGCCGTCAAGGCTCCATCAATCTTCAAGGTCTGGTTCAACCGTGTCGCGCCGACATCTTCTGAAAGTTTGGTTTCCAAAAATCCACGCAAATCACCAAGCTTGTCTTTGGTAACAGTCAGCCCTGCAGCCATGGCGTGGCCGCCGCCTTTTTCCAAAATGCCTTCATCGACTGCTGCTCGCACTGCTGCGCCAAGATCAACTCCTGCAACTGATCTGCCTGATCCAGAACCTTTACCATTTCGATCAAATGCAATCGCAAAGGCGGGACGTTTGAAGCGGTCTTTTAGTCTGGAAGCCAATAGCCCCACAATTCCCGGATGCCACTCGTCACTAGCAGTGACCATTACAGCAGGACCTTCACCATCACGCATTTCAGCTTCGGCTTCTGCTATGGCTTGTTCGAGCATAATTTTTTCTGCAGCTTGGCGTTGCTTGTTTAGATCTTCCAATTGCTGGGCAATTTCTTCTGCCAGAATATCATCGTCCGTGGTCATCAACCGTGAACCAAGCGCAGCATCGCCAATGCGACCGCCAGCATTTATTCTTGGACCAAGAACAAATCCCAAATGATATGGGCGCGGCGGCCCATCCAGCCGCCCTACTCGCATCAGTGCGCGCAAACCGATGTTTTGTTGCTGGCTCATCACTTGCAAGCCCTTGACCACAAATGCACGGTTCAGCCCTTTGAGCGGCACAACATCGCAAACGGTGGCAAGCGCTGTGAGATCAAGCCACGAAAGCAAATCGGGCGATTTAAACGTATCAGTATAGCTGCCACGTGAGCGTAACTCTCGCACACATGCAACCAACACCATAAAGACAACACCTGCCGCGCATAGATGCCCCAATCCTGATAAATCATCCTGTCTGTTCGGGTTTACCAGCGCTGCACATTTGGGAAGTTCATCACCCATTTGGTGGTGATCCAAAACCACGACATCCGTGTTTTTATTGGCAGCTTCTTCCAAAGCTTCAAAACTTGTCGCACCGCAATCGACCGTTATGATGAGCTTTGCGCCATTATCGATCAGTGTATTGATCGCGTCAGGGTTTGGGCCATAACCTTCGAAAATTCTGTCAGGAATATAGATTTCATTCTGGATGCCGTGATGGCTTAGAAACTTCGACATCAGCGCCGACGAGCTTGCCCCATCCACATCATAATCACCAAAGATTGCAACTTGCTGATTGTTTTGAATAGCATCGCAAATACGCGTGGTTGCGGCTTTCATATCAGTCAGTACATCAGGATCCGGCATGAGATCGCGTATCGAAGGCGACAGAAAAGCCTGCGCCTCTTCAAGCTCGACGCCGCGCCCTGCCATGACGCGGCCAATGAGTTCTGGCACGTCTAGCGTCTGCGAAATAGCTAGAGCTGTATTTCGAGCTTTTGCATCCAGGCGCTCAATCCAGCGCTGGCCACTTGCAGAAGAATTTACATCGAGAAAGGCACGTTCATCACTCATGGAAAAAGGATTAACAGAAGTAACACGCCATGCAAGCAATCAGTCACTTAAACTTGTTCAGATTAAACAGGTTTTGAATTGAAAGAATTTTCGAGCCTGTGATGATTGGGACATGAACATTCAAAACAAATCATTTTACCTATCGCCTGAAGAAATTAATGCGTTCAAGCCTGCAGGCTCCAAACCAGAGTTTCCTGATGATCTTGCCAAGCCCCTCAGAGAGGGCATGCAGAAATATGATTTATTTGCACCAGAACAATTGGCAGGACGAACCTTTCCAATCGCTTGTGTCGCGCTTGAAATTACACAGCGCTGTAATTTGGATTGCACATTATGTTATCTCTCCGACTTGGCCGAAGCTGTCAAAGACGTCCCTCTCTTTGAACTGGAACGGCGCATTGATATGATCCATGCGCATTACGGAGACAATACAAATATTCAAATCACAGGCGGCGACCCTACCCTGCGTTCTATTCCTGATTTGGTAAAAATTGTTGAGCTGATTAAATCACGCAAAATGCGTTCAGCACTCTTTACCAACGGCATTAAGGCAAGTCGTGAAATGCTGGAAGCGATGTCCGAGGCAGGGCTTAATGATGTTGTTTTCCACGTCGACCTTACGCAAGAGCGCAAAGGCTATGATAACGAAGAGCGGCTCAATGAAATCCGTCTTGAATATATCGATCGGGCAAAAGGTCTGCCGCTAAGGGTTATGTTTAATACTACTGTCTTTGAAGATAATTTCCACGAAATACCTATGCTCGTTTCTTTCTTTGCCGATAACGCTAACAAAATTGACCTCACATCCTTTCAATTGCAGGCAGATACAGGGCGTGGTGTACTGCGTGAACGAGACGCTCAGCTCATTACACAAGAGTCAGTCATGCAACAATTACGTAAAGGTACAGAGCTTGATTTGAATTATGACTTTCCACTTATCGGCCACTCTGATTGCAATAAATATACGAGCATAATGGTCTCCGGAAAAAGCCGCGCTGTGCTTTTTGATGACAGGGAATTCTTCAACAGACTATTTGATATGTTGGCTTCCATTGGCGATAATTGGGCTGAGCCCAACATTGTTATTCGCAAGGCAATCCTGAAAGCGTTCTTATCTCCATCGCTAATGTGGGGTGGCATAAAATTTTGGGCCAAGAAATTTTGGGTATTAAAGGATGGCATCATCCGCGGAAAAGGCGTTCATCGCATCAACTTTTTCATTCATAATTTTATGGATGCCGAAAAACTGGAATGTGAGCGTTGTGAGACTTGTGTCTTTATGGTCGCAACTACCGATGGCCCGCTATCGATGTGTGTCCACAATGCGAAAAGAGATCAGATGATTTCAAAACCGGTAAGGGATGCGAACGGCAAGATTATCTGGAACCCGCTTCCATCAGACTTGAATAAAAAAAACCTGCCCATCAAGAAGTTGAAAGGCAGGTTACGGAATGTTGCGAATGTTAGTCGCAAAACCAAGGCGCGTCAGAATTGACCTCTTTACAGATCGATTGCGCATTTGCTGACGCAGGAAGAACGATGGCTAGCAGCATAATGAGTAATGTTGCCAAGATGCTTGCTGAAAAATATGAAACTAGTTTAATCATTTTTTGACCTTAAATAATAGAATCAGGC
>CALAIO010000155.1 GCA_937923355.1 uncultured Rhizobiaceae group bacterium
GTCGAAAAAGCAGTTATTTAATCTAAAGGAATATTACGCATGAAACTTGTTTTAACCGGTGCCGCTGGCCGTCTTGGGTCTTACCTCCGCGAGCCGCTTGCAAAAATGGCAACAAGCCTTGTTTCAACGGATATCGCTGATGATATTGGTACGCTTTATGATGGTGAAACTTACATCAAAGGTGATCTTGCTTCGCTCGATGACATGATGAAAGTGCTTGAAGGCGCTGACATGGTCATCCACTTTGGTGCGATTGCGGATGAAGGGCCTTTCGAAAAGCTTTTAGGACCAAACTTCATTGGTGCCTATAATATCTGGGAAGCAGCGTATCAGCACAAATTAAAGCGCGTGGTTTACGCTTCTTCCATCCATGCCGTTGGTATGCACCCAAAAAATGAGTTTATCAGCACTGACGTTCCGCATCGCCCGGATACGTTTTACGGGTTAGCAAAGTGTTTCGCAGAAGACCTTGGTCGCATGTATTGGGAAAAGCGCGGACTTGAATCCGTTCACATGCGCATTCTTTCGTGCCTTTCTTATGAAGGCGTCAATAATGCCAGAGCGCTTGGCTCCTGGCTTTCTTATGGTGATCTGGTGCAACTCGTAGAAAAATGTGTCGATACACCTGTTACAGGGTTTTCCGTGATTTATGGTGTTTCAGACAATGATCGTGCGCCAGTGGATAATTCGCTCGCATCGTTCATCGGCTACCGCCCAAAAGATAACGCAGAACAATTTGCGCAAGAAGTTCTGGCTAACGAACCACCTATGGATAATCAGGATCCAGGCCACATGTGCCACGGCGGGCCATTTGCATCTATTCCGCTCGGTGAAGGTGCAGTTGCTTCCATGAATGTGGTTGATGATACGAAGAAGACCTAGGTTATATTTCTATACTCAAATCTGTCTGGACAAAGCTTCGAAAATCCGTGAATAATAATTCTGTTGGCAAGGGTCAGGACCTGCTTGCATTGATTAGCCTTTATCAAAGCAAGACTGCGTCATAGCTTGCTTTATTTATGTTTCATTTATGGCAAATGTTATCATGTGAGCCTAATGTAAACGTGGATTATTATTACAGTTGGAAAATGTCATGAGCGATGCCGTTAGAGAATTAAAAGCAAACGTTGCTGTTCCATTTGAAGAAGCGCGTGCGATGCCGCCTTCTGTTTATACATCTCCAGATTTTCTAAAACGTGAGCTGGAAGATGTTTTTTCCAAAGACTGGTTCTGTGTCGGGCGTGCTTCTTCCCTTAAAAATCCGGGTGATTATTTAACGCTTGATTTGGCCGAACAACCCATCGTTGTCTTGCGCGATGGCGAAGGGCAGCTCAAAGCCATGTCCAATGTTTGTTTGCACCGGATGTCTACCCTGCTTGAAGGTCGTGGCAATGCGCGTAGTATTGTGTGTCCTTATCATGCTTGGACTTACAATCTAGATGGCTCCTTGCGCGGTGCGCCTGCGATGACACTTAATGAGGGTTTTTGCAAAAACAGTTACAAGCTGCCGCAAGTGCGATGTGAAGAATGGCTTGGCTGGGTATTTGTAACCTTAAACCCTGAAGCCAAGTCTACGTCAGAAGAATTTTCAAAGGTTGAAGACCTTGTCGGTGATTATGACATGGGGAACTACACGGAAACCTTTTTCGAAACCCATGTCTGGGATACGAACTGGAAAATTCTTGCTGAAAATTTCATGGAAAGTTATCATTTGCCAGTTTGTCATGCGGGCACGATTGGTGGGCTTTCAAAGCTTGAGGAAATGATTTGCCCTCCGGGAGAGGCGGCCTTCAACTATCATACGATTTTGAAAGATGACTCCTTAAAAATCGCCATGGCGCATCCAAATAACAAACGCCTTGAGGGTGATCGACGTCGCATGACTTATCTGCTCGCAATATATCCAAGCTTGCTGATTACGCTGACGCCCGGGTATTTCTGGTATCTTACCTTGCAGCCACATGGTGTTGGGCAGGTGAAGATTGGTTTTGGCGGAGGCATGTCGCAGGATTTTGTCAATGATCCGGATTCACAGGCGCATTTCAAGCAGCTGAAAACCCTGCTTGATGAAGTGAATGTGGAAGATAAGGGCTGTACGGAAAAAGTGTTTAGGGGTCTATCTTCTCAAGCTGCAAAACCCGGGCATCTGTCGCATTTGGAGCGCCCCAATTATGATTTTGCCTGTTATCTTAACAGCCGAATGCAGGCTGCTGAATAGGGCAAGCATCACGCAACATAAAGGATAGGACACGGTTTTGGCACATACAAGAATTCGCAAGTTCAATACTAAAGAAACCTATCCAGAACAAAATCTCGATAATGACCTGTGTCAGGCTGTTGTTACCCACGGTGGCAAAACAGTTTGGCTAAGAGGGCAATGCCCGCAAAATCTGGATGACGCCAAGAACATCGATAGCCATGACCCTGTAGAGCAAACGCACAAGGTTATGCAAAACATCAAACAGCTCATAGAAGAAGCTGGTGGTGAGATGGAGCATCTTGTGAAGGTGGTTGTTTACATAACGGATGTTCGTCACCGTGAAGCCATCTATCGAACCATGGGTGAATATCTCAAAGGGGTGAATCCTGTTTCAACGGGGCTGGTGGTTCAGGCATTGGCTCGCCCTGAGTGGTTGGTTGAAATAGACGGCACGGCGGTTATTCCGGAATGACGTTCTCGCTTGTCGCTCGCTGTGCTGAAACAGGTATGTTTGGTTTAGCCATTTCTTCATCATCACCAGCGGTTGCCGCGCGATGCGCTTATACGAGAGCAGGCGTTGGCGCGGTTGCCAGCCAAAATATTACTGACCCCACATTGGGTCCACGCACACTGGACTTGATGCAAAAAGGCATGGGTGCTGAAGAGGCTATTGCAACGATACAATCAGAGGCCAACCATATTGAATATCGTCAGGTGCTGGCAATTGACACGCAAGGTGGCACTGCCATTCACTCTGGCCCAAATTCACTGGGCATTTGGACGGACGCAAAAGGCAAGGATGTTATTTCGGCAGGTAATCTTTTGGCGAATGAAAATATTCCTCAAGCCATTGTGGATGGGTTTGAAGCTTCAAGGGGGCATCTGGGCGACCGCTTAATTGCAGCACTTCAGGCTGGACTTGATGCTGGTGGAGAGGCGGGGGCAGTACATTCTGCGGGTATGCAAATTTGTGACAAGGCTACATGGCCAGTTGTTGATCTGCGATGTGATTGGACGGAGGGTTGCCCCATAGCAGAAATAACAAAAGCCTGGGGTGTCTACAAGCCACAAATCGAAGCTTATGTGCAACGTGCCATCGATCCACGAGAGGCACCTTCATACGGAGTGCCAGGTGATGAATAATCCAATCAATGTGTCAAAATTTATAACACCGCAGGTTGAGGCCATGCAGAAGGAGCTGGCGGAAGTAGCTGCTGCGCCAGGAGGCGCTCCAAGAGGGCTACCTGGAGTATTTTACAACGACCAGGAGTTTTTCGAATATGAAGCTGCTACGGTTTTAAGAAACGGCTGGCACTGCGTTGGGCGGGAAGATGAAATTGCCAAGGTTGGAGATTACATCACCGTCCGTCTGGTAGGTGAGCCGATTATTATTGTGCGTGATGAAAGCGGTATCAAGGCTTTGTCCAATGTCTGTCGACATCGCGGCATGCCTTTGGTTGAAGGGGTTGGCAATACCAAGCGCTTTGTCTGTTCCTATCATGCCTGGATGTATTCAACGGATGGCAGTCTACTGCGCGCAGCGCGCATGAAGAACGATGGCTTTGATCCCAAATCCTGCAAGCTTGGGGAATTTCATTGCATTGTCAGGTTCGGATTTATCTATGTCTGCGTGAGTGATACACCGCCGGATTTTGATATTGAGTTGGATGGTCTTGACGGTTTTATCGGCCGCTATGAACCTGAAAATTATCGCCTTGTCCATTCAGATACAGAAATCTGGAATACGAACTGGAAGTGTCTGGTTGAGAATTTTATGGAAGGCTATCACCTCTCCGTTGTTCATCCGGAAACCTTGCATGGATATACGCCCACAGGTCTTGCACGGAAAGCTGCATCTGGAAAAGGCTTTACAAGTTATAACGCGAACTATCCCGAAGACACGCCTTCGCGCGGCAAGGGCGCTCCCGGACTGTCATCAGAAGAGCGACATCGTTCAACCTTGTTTTCGGTCTTCCCCTGCCAAGTCGTGAGCATTGCTGCTTCGCTTTTGGTTTCGCTTTCCATAAGACCTCTGACGTCTAACTCTATTCAGGTGAAATGGACGATGTCGGTCTATGGTGATGAGCTTGATTATGCAGCGGTCAAACACCGCATCAAACTCTGGGAAGATGTGAACCAGGAAGATCGTGAAAAGCTTGAAAGAATGCAAACTTCCTTTCAATCCGTTTATGCCAATGGAGGGCCTTTGGCAGAGCCTGATTATGAGGGAACCGTACATGATTTTCTGCTTTGGCTAAACAGGCATTGCGCTTGATTTACAGCTGCTTTTAATCAATGCTCACCCATGGCTTTAAGATTTACATTTAGACAATTAGAATATCTTGTTGCAGTTGGTGAGGCTGGAACCATCGCGCTTGCCTCCGAGCGTGTCAATGTATCTTCGCCATCGATATCTGCTGCTATCAGTCAATTGGAAGCCGAGTTCGGCATTCAGATATTTGTTCGCCATCATGCTCAAGGATTGTCTCTAACCCATGGCGGCAGGCGAATTTTTAATGAAGCCAAGCGTATTTTACACGATGCGAACGCACTCAATGATCTGGCTTCCGATATTTCGGATAGACCGCGAGGGCCGATTTCGATTGGTGCTTTGACAACGGTTGCTCCCTTGATAAGTGCTGCCATGCGGCGATCTTTTGAAGCTGAATTTCCCGATGTTCAGGTAACACTGCATGAAGCACATCAGGCACGATTGTTTGATATGCTTGGACGAGCGGAAATCGATGTAGCGATTACCTATGATATGGAAATCCCCAAAGATATTGCCTTTGAAGAGGTTATTTCCTTACCGCCTTTTGTCATGCTACCTGCCTCTCATTCATTGGCAAAAAATGATGCGATTAGTTTGAACGAATTAGAAGATGAGTCGATGATTCTGCTTGATCTTCCAATAAGCCGGGAATATTTTCTGTCTGTTTTTCAATCTTGCAATGTAAGGCCGAACATCAGCGAGCGCACGTCTGATCTTTCGGTTGTACGCAGTCTTGTGGCTAATCAATATGGGTTTAGTCTGGTCAATATACCGACTAAATCAAACCTCGCCCCTGATGGTGAAAAACTGGCATTCGTAAGGCTCACCGATAACATGCGTCCACTGGCGCTTGGACTTGTGACCAAACAAACCGAATATCGTTCCCGCGTTGTTGATGCGTTTTTTAAACATGTGCAGCAACATGTGACATCAAACGGATTGCCGGGTGTGGCTCCTCATAAATAAGCGCAACTGTTAAATTCCGATCACCAATCTATCCAGCAGGTTGTCGAGCATTTCATCACATTTTTCCAACTGCTCAATGCTGATGAACTCATCCGGTTTATGACCCTGTTCCATCGAGCCTGGTCCGCACACGACAGTTGGAATGCCAAGTTCAGATGAAAACAAGCCACCTTCTGTACCAAAGGCAACTTTAATCGTTGCATTCGACCCGGTGAGCGATTTTACAAAGCTAACGACTTCCGCATCTTGCGCAGTACTTAGAGGCGGGTACTTATTCGTAATCGTGAAATCGACTGCCGCTTCAGGAAACTCTGCACGAAGCGGTTTGAGCAGTGTTTCAGCATGTGCCTTTATCCTGTTTAGAAGAACTGCAGGATTATCTTCTTGAAGGTTTCTGATTTCAAACAGGAAGGATGATTGATTGGGTACAATGTTAAGCGCTACGCCCCCCTCAATCTTACCCACATGCAAGGTGGTGTAAGGGATATCATAATCACTGTCTTGAACTGATGCTTGAGAAATCTCAACTTGCAGGTTCCTGATGAAGGAAATCATATCGCAAACCAGATGAATGGCGTTTAACGCGGTAGGTGCAAGTGCGGAATGTGCTTCGCGTCCCTTGCAAGTAACCTTGCAAGCCGTCTTGCCCTTGTGGCCTGTGGCAACCGACATCAAGGTTGGTTCGCCCACGATACAAAACTGGGGCCTAAATGGTGCCGCAGATAACATGTCGATCATTGAGCGCACGCCAACGCAGCCGATCTCCTCATCGTATGAAAGAGCTAGATGAAGCGGTGTTTTTAAATCCTTCTTGGAAGCCTCAACCGCCATCGACAAAGCGCTTGCAACAAAGCCCTTCATGTCAGTCGTGCCACGCCCAAATAATTTTCCATCAGCCTCCGTCATCTCGAAGGGGGGCACGCTCCAGCTTTGTCCTTCCGTTGGCACAACATCCGTGTGACCAGACAATAATACTCCCGGCATTTGAGCAGGGCCTATCGTTGCATAGAGATTTGCCTTATGGCCAGTGTCATCTTCGATGATGGTGACGTCTGCACCAACGTTATTTAAAAGATCAGCGCAATAATCGATCAAGGCTCTATTTGGGTCTGCGCTGACCGTTGGGAATTTTATCAGGTCACGCAATATGGATTTTGTGTTCATTCACTTTTCTGCTTTGCGATATGGCTTGCAAGATATTTAGCATCTTCCCAGACGCCCCAGATGAAGGATGAACCTCTCATGGATAGCCATGGCAGGCCAAGAAAATAAATACCTGGTTCTTTGGCGACGCCTTTGTGATGGATTGGTTTGCTATTCTCATCAAAAGTATCGACCTTGAGCCAATTGAAATCCTGCACAAACCCTGTCGCCCAAATGATGGTCGTAATGCCCGCTTCAGCAAGGCTCAGTTCCAGTGTCGGGTTTGTCATCGCTTTAGGGTCAGGTCCGATTATTTTAGCTTCCTCTTCAAGCGGCAAATCAAGGCTATTTTTCTCAACATACGCATCTGCCTCTTCAAGGATTGAGAGATAGTTTGCGTCGCCCTCCCTAATGTTATCTGCCAAGTCTGGCGCAAAGGTGACTGTTCCGTTTTTGTAATCTCTTGCCATGCCCAACAGATTGATGCCTTGTGTCGCAAAATTTCGAAAATCAACCGTACTGCCGCCATTGGCACCACTGACAGCGATGGTTACATGCTCGCGCCCGGCAGGGGGTGTTTTCATTTGCCATTTGCCTAATACGCCAAGCCACCAGACAAAATCCTTGCTGCGGTAACTTCTAGGTGGTCGGTCGTGCGGGCCAACAGATAAATAAACCTTACGGCCAGTGCGGGAAAGTTCATCGGCAATTTGCGAGCCTGATGAACCTGCTCCCACTACCAGAATAGCACCATCTGCCAGTTGTTCAGGCTGTTTGTAATCGGTTGAATGTATCTGTGAAACGTTGGCAGTATTCGGCACAACAGGTGGAATGACAGGCACTTGAAAAGGCCCTGTGGCAGCTACTATGTTTTTTGCTTCGATATGACCTTCGCTGGTTTCCACGATAAAGCCGTTGCCTTCAGCATTTTTTTCTGCGGACAATACTTCAATGCCGCATCGAACGGGTGCGTTTATTTGCTCTGCGAATGCTTCAAAATATTCAACAACCTCATCTTTGCCGGGGAAGCCGTCCGGCCCCGTTTTTGAAAACTCTCTTGTGGGGAACCTGTCATGCCATGCAGGGCCATTGGCAACCAGTGAATTCCATCTGGCGGTGCGCCAGCGCTCGGCAATCCTGTCTCGCTCGACAACCAAGTGTTCAACACCCTGATTGCTCAAATGCTCACTCATGGCAAGACCAGCCTGACCGCTCCCGACTACAAGCGTGTGGATTTTTTCAACTTCCATGATTATGCAAATTCCAGTTTGTCTACCAATGTCACCTCATATCAGAGTGTCATGCAAGGGGATATTTCAAGCAAAGACAATTTTCTTAACCACTGATTGGGACCAGCCTAATTGGTTTGGTGGTTAATGATGATCGCTGGGATATGTAAGAAAATTGGTGCCCCCCGCCGGAATCGAACCGGCACTCCCGAAGGAACGGGATTTTGAATCCCGCGCGTCTACCAATTCCACCAGAGGGGCACGTTTTGGATTTGATTGAAATCCGTTGGTAGTGTGGCGCGAATATAGCTGGGGTTTTGCCAGCGTCAACATAAATTCATTGTTTTTTTGTCTTTGGCTTTACTCTTTTGTCAGAAACCTGCAAACAACCCAGAATCAAACATCAAATTCGGTGTATTATGTCTGAAATTCAACCGCCACAAGGCGCTTTTGACAAAATTGAAGAAGTGCTGATCGAGGCTCAAAAGCTTAATCAAGCAACCTCGCCGGGTATTGTAACACTAGGGCAGCTTTCCGATGGCATGCAGGAGCGGGCATTCGGGCTGTTGATTCTTCTGCTAGCGCTCCCCTGTGCTTTACCCTTTATTTATGGATTGCCGCAGTTGGTAGCTTTGCCAATGCTTGTGCTAACCGCTCAAATGGCGAAGGGGCGTGTAGCACCCTGGTTGCCGGAGACGCTTCGTAAACGTCGTTTGTCGATCCAAAGTCTGCTGAGTGTATTGGCAACAACGCGAAAATATGCAGGTTGGCTTGAGCGGCTTGCTCACCCAAGGCTTCTTGCCATTTCAAGCACATCAGCGCAACGCATTATTGGTGCTTTGATGCTTGTGCCATGCCTATCGATTTTGGTGCCGCTGCCGCTTACGAATACTGTGCCAGGCGTAGCTGTTGGCATTACGGCAGTAGGGCTGATACAGCGTGACGCTTTATTTATTATTTTTGGTTTGATCGCTGGCTTTTTATGGGTCAGTCTTTTGCTAATCGGTGGACCAGCGTTGGTCTATTATATTATTGAGTTCTTTTTGAACCGTGAAGGGTAATCCATATACAAGATGTTGAACGTTGCTGTTCCTAATTCTCACCTTAAATATTATCTGCTTGTATTGGGCGGCATGTGCGTTGTTATTTTGTCTGCACTTGCGTTTGAGCATATCGGTGGCTATCAACCCTGCAAACTTTGCCTGCAACAAAGAGAGCCTTGGTATATAGGCATTCCCGTCATGGCGATTGCGTGCCTGTCTTTAGTATTCAAAGGACCCGCCTGTTTGACTCGTGGCATGATGGCAATCGGTGGGTTGATCATGCTTTATTCGTTCGTTTTAGGTGTCAATCATTCAGGCATTGAATGGGGTTTTTGGGAAGGGCCAGGCGATTGTGGTGTCGTTGATGGCGGCCTTGCGACAACGACAACGGATTTTCTAAAACAGCTCGAGCAAACCGTGCCGCCTTCATGTACAGATGCCGCGTTACGTGTGCTCGGATTATCTTTTGCAGGATGGAATGCTTTGATGAGCGTGATTTTGGCAGGCTTGGTGTTTTGGGTTGCTAATAAGAGCTAAGTAAATCTAAATCGCCATTAGCAAAATACTGCATCAATTCAATCACAACTTTGCTTATTGCGGTGACGTGTTGTTGACATTTGCGTGAATAAAACCTTACTCATCGTAAGGATTTGGAATCAAGGCGTGATTTGATTTCAAACATATATGAAATCTATCAGGGGAATTTCCATGGTTGCTGAAATCGAGCCAAATAATACACCTGCGCAAGCACAAAGTCTAAACTTGGGCTTTGATAATGGTGAAGTGACGAGTATCCGAGTTGATGGGAATTTGAGTGGCAGTACGCCTAACATAACGCCACGTACCATTAATGTTATAGAAAATAATGATTCGATCAACAATGCCACTCAAACTGGTATTGAGGCTGGTGAAAATGATGCGATCACCGCAAGCGTTGCACTAAGTTTTGGGCTTGGTACGGACATCGATTTTTTTAAAGTAGAATCCAATGCTGGGCAAATATTAACAATAGGCTTAGCCAATGACGCAACTACTGACGCCTTAGTTGAAATTTTTGATGCTGAAGGTAATTCGATTGGCATTATTGATCCTTTTGGACCAGGGAATGAGATTGAAGAAGATTTCGTGGTTCCATCAGATGGAGAATATTTCATTGCAGTTCGCAACTTTGGTGCCAGCGTTAACGATCCATTTAATCCAATTGATAATTCAGGTAATGATACAGTTGGTTCTGCAGAGTTAACAATCACTCAAATTGGAACTGATATAGATTATTATGAAGTTGAATTAGATTTAGGTGATATTTTAGGTGCGGCTATTGATGGAGCGGCAAGTAACATACAAATCTTTAATCCTGATGGCGACCTCATTTTCGGTTCTAGCGATAATTTGACATCAGTATATGGGGCTGACACTCAACTTGTTGGTAATTTTAATGATAATGCTACCGCTGGTATAGTTGCTTCAGAAACTGGGACATATCTGGTTGCGGTAACAGCTGCACCAAGCCCTTATAGTCTTGATTTAAACGTCAATCGACCTGTACTTGAAAGCCAAGCAGAAAATAGTGTGCAGCACTTTTATCTCGACTTTGATGGTCACACTTTAAACGCAAATATTTTTGGCGAGCCTTCTGGCAATATTACGTTTGATCCACTTGCAGATTTTTTGGATAATTGGGGGCTGGCTAACACAGCAGCAAATCGAAATGCTGTGATGGATTCCATCATAGCAGTTTTTGAGCGTGAATTGGTGACTGAAGTTGCTGCTGACGGTACCAATAATGATTTTGATATTGTCGTTATTAGCAGTCGCGATCACCCTGATCCCGATGATGTTGGTTTGCCCAATGTCTCTAGGCTGATTATTGGTGGAACCATCGCTGATACGGGCATATCAACAATTGGTTTGGCTGAGAACATCGATGTTGGAAACTTTGACACTAGCGATACAGCTTTTGTACTTTTAGATTTATTAAGCGAAGTTGCTGGTGATCCCAATTCGATTAATTCAATTGCTTTGGGTTCAGGGGTTTCAATAATAGATGCCATAGGGCTTGTGGTGGGTACGATTGCCGCGCACGAAGCAGGTCACTTGCTTGGGAATTTTCATACTGAAAACGGAAACTCTGAGCCAAATGTTCAAGACCAAGGCGGTACGGCTATCCCTGAAGCATTTGGGGGCGAAGATGGTATTTTGGGTACATCAGATGACCCTGATATTGCTTTTGGTGATGATGCTTTTGAAGCAGATGAAGGCTTGCAAGGTACGCATGACACATTAAACAATATTTCAAATTCTGCTACTACAGGTTCAGGCACAGGCTTTGCATATCGTTTTGATACCAATATTTATTCATATCTAGGTGATAACGCCAATGAAACAATTACCGTAACCTTTAATACTACAGATATTAGAGGTGTATCCTCTTTGACTGGCGTTTTCACACTTCAGGTAATTAATTTTAACACTCAGTTTGGTTTGCCTAGTATTTCTATAGATGCAGGCAATGGTAATAATAATATTACCCTGGATGATCTGGATGGGTTAAGCACTACAATTACATCAGGCTCAGGTGTTGATGTGATTAACGGCGCTGCTGGACGTGATACGATTAATGCGGGTGGTGCTAACGATACGCTGAATGGAAATGCTGGTGTTGATATTCTGTCAGGTGGGACGGGTAATGATACACTTAATGGCGGTAGTCAGGGTGACACGCTGAATGGTGGTATTGGGAATGACATGTTGTTTGGTGATCAGGGCGCCGATACCATTAATGGCGGTGAGGGTGATGACACGATCGACGGTGGTTCAAGTTCAGGCGATGTTCTGAATGGCGAAGCTGGCAATGATATTATTCTTGGTGGTCAAGGTAATGATACCATCGATGGTGGCACTGGAGTTGATACTGTCGATTACTCAGGCTTTGGTGGCAAT
>CALAIO010000156.1 GCA_937923355.1 uncultured Rhizobiaceae group bacterium
TGATAAGCCGATATGTGTTTTGGAGATGTCAGGACTTCCTACTGAAGTTGTTAACTCCGTTGTTTCCATTTTGTCTCGTATGGCATTTGAAATCGCCATGAACAGCGATGGCGGCATTCAAACGCTTGTCGTTTGTGAAGAAGCGCACCGTTATATTCCAGCTGATCCAAATGCAGGTTTCTGGCCAACTCGCCAATCGATTGCTCGAATTGCCAAGGAGGGTCGTAAATACGGTGTTTTCCTGTGTATTATTACGCAGCGACCTGGCGAACTTGATCCAACCATTCTTTCCCAGTGCAACACGCTCTTTGCCATGCGTTTGGGTAACCAGAAAGACCAGGAAATTATTCGTGGCGCTGTTTCTAACGGTGCGAAAAGTACGATCAGTTTCTTGTCATCCATTGCCAACCGCGAATGTATTGCCTTTGGTGAAGCTATTCAGACACCTATGCGCATGACGTTTGAAACCATGCGTCCTGAAGATTTGCCAGGTGCACATATTTATGAGCAGCAGGAAAAAGTAAAACAGGGTCTTACGGTTTCTCTGCACTCTGTTCTGCGCCGTATGCGCATGGAAGACAGAAGACCTGCTGCAGATGAGTCTTATGCAGGTACGGATAATCAGGCAGCTGCTGTTCAGACAGCGCCGCAAGCTGGCAGTAATCCCGCAGATGAGATTAATTCGATTTTGAATGCAGCTCACTCAAATCCAAACAGCTCATTGACGCCACAACAAACACCACCCATGGCTCCAAGACAAGCTGTGCCACCACAACCGGTAAGGCAGCCGGCACCTGCGCCAGCTCCTGCCGCACCAAAGCCCGCTAATCGCGCTGGAAGTTTGATAAATTCTTTCAGAGGCAAATAGTCAGGCTGAAAGCTTGGTCTAAAGTCTTTTCGACATGGCAATAATAGCAGTGATGATGATCGCTGTTATTATTGTGACACTGTCCAGGTGTTCTCCCAAGAAAAGAGCAGATAGTATGAGTGTGGCGAATGTCTGCAAGAGTTGCAGTTGTCCAATACGCGCTATGCCGCCTCTTGCAAGTGCTGCGTTCCATGCAAAGAATGCTAAAAACATCGAAATTATACTGACATAAAGCAATGCCAAAATGCCATTGAAAGATGGCGAAGCGTATTGAGGTTCAAACGTCCACAAAAATCCGACAAGAACAAATGGCAGGTTCAGAAGCAGTGATCTTGAGGTTATTTCCCATCCTGGTGTGTCGCGTGATAGCTTGCCAAAGATTACATACCCTCCGGATGCACACAGCCCTGCAAGAACCAGATAAAAATCTCCAAGTGATATACCTGATTGCCCAGCCTCGTCAGTTTTCAAATAGGTATAAACGACAACGATAACGCAACCCAGAATGCTTAAAAGCCAAAATAAAATGGATGGTTTTTCATCTGTGATCATGCGTGCGATGATAGCGGTCGTCAGAGGCAAAAAACCAAGAACAACACCCCCGTGTGCTGCTGGCACTGTTTGCATTGCAAATGCCATCAATCCGGGAAACCCAAAAATTAGTAGAAATCCTGCAATAAAAATCTCCAGATTGTTTTTGTGGTGTAATTTCTTGCGAAACAAAACAAGCAGAACAATAGCCAGAAGTGCTGCAATCAACGAGCGTGCAAAAGTTATAAATTCTGGAGAAAAATCATTGAGAGCTATTTTTGTGATAGGCAGCGTACCACCAAATCCAATAACTGCCAGAATGCCCAACAAGTAAGCAATCACTATGCTGTTTTGCTTTGTTTCCATGACCTTGCCTATCATTCATATTTAATTGCGACCAGCGATAAGAATTTCTTTCAACTGTTGCGTGACTCACATAAGAGTTAGTCATGTCAATTTGGACTCAACTTGGGGAATTTCTTTCTGGTCTTGCGGTAGATGCGTTTTCTTCCGTGGTCGAGGCTGTGCGCACTGTTTTTGAAGGGGATCCTGAAACGAGAAGACAAGTTGGTTTTTCTGTAGCCATGATTGCCCTTTCGGCAAAGATGGCCAAGGCGGATGGCGTTGTGACAGAAGACGAGATCAAGGCATTTCAGCAGATTTTTGATATTCCGGCGGATGAATTTAATCATGTGTCCAAGCTCTATAATTTGGCCAAGCAAGATGTGGCAGGTTATCACGCCTATGCGAAACGTGTGGTTAGGCTTTTTCCAGAAGATCCTGCAATTTTGGAAGACGTAATGAATGGTCTCTTTCATATTGCCAAGGCTGACGGGCTGGTGCACGAAAACGAAATGCTCTTTATGGACGACATTGCCGAGATTTTTGATATCAAAGGGCGCGAATATGAGCGTATCAGATTGCGCCACATGGAACCGGAAGATGGTAATCCCTATGTCCTTTTAGACGCGGACCAGAGTTGGGATGATAATCGTTTGAAGTCTCATTATCGCAAGTTGATAAAAGAAAATCATCCGGATCGTTTTATTGCCAGAGGTTTGCCAACAGAGTTTGTTGCAATAGCAAATGAACGGTTGTCGCAAATAAATAGTGCATGGTCATCAATTAAACTGGAGCGGGGTTTATGACTTTTAAAGCAGATACAAAATGTGAGTGTACCATCAATCCTGCGATTAATTATGGTGAGCGTGCTGAAGGCACAAAGATAGATATTTTGCTTTTGCATTATACAGGCATGGATAGTGGCGATGCCGCCTTGGATTGGTTGTGTCGTGAAGAAAGTGGTGTTTCATGTCATTACTTTGTTTATGAGGATGGTCGTATTTTTCAACTTGTACCAGAAGACAAACGTGCGTGGCATGCAGGCAAGTCTTGTTGGCAGGATGAAGTTGATACGAACTCTCGTTCCATTGGGATTGAAATTGTAAATTCAGGCCATTCTGGTGACTATCCTGATTTTCCCAACCAACAAATAGAAGCTGTCATTGAGCTTTGCAGGGATATCGTAAACCGCAATACAGATATTAAACCTCAGAACGTTTTAGCGCATTCAGATGTGGCGCCTGGTCGAAAACACGATCCTGGTGAGAAATTCCCTTGGGCTTTATTACATGAACACGGAATTGGACATTGGGTGAATTCATCCAGTCAGGTTCGCGGTGGGTTTTTGCAAATGGGGGATACTGGTGAACCTGTTGCAGCCTTACAAGCAATGCTCGCTCTTTATGGGTATGGCATTGAAATAACTGGAAATTATGATCAAGTAACACATGATTGTATCTATGCTTTCCAACAACATTTTAGACAAAAAATTGTTGATGGTGTTGCCGATGGCGAGACTATTGCTGTTTTGAACGAACTCATACGAGCACTCGAATAAGTCTCTTGTTAAGCTTACTATGTCACGTAACGTAATAATACGTTACTTGAATTTATCACCCCTATATAATTAAAGATTTTAAATGGTGCGGCTAAGATAATTTATTTTAAACTGAAATGAGCGATTTATTGTGCTCAGCCTGCAGGAACTTCATATGAATAGAATTTCGAATACAATTAAAGCAGTCTTTCTTACTGCATCGCTTGGTTTGACGCTTGGTGCTTGTCAGAACGTAACTTCAACCGCTACGTCTACATATTCTCCAAAGGCTAATCTGTCTGAGAAGTCAGATGTAAGAGCCAAATGGGAAGAGCGTATTGCTTCAATTAGAGAAAAGCGTCAAGCGCGTCTTCTTGAAATGCGTGAGCGTCGTTTGGAACAGAGCGAAAAAAGAAAAGCAGCGGCTGCAAAACGAAAACTACTTGCTGAAAAAAGAAAGAAAGAAGCGCAAGAACGAATTGCACTTAGAGCTTCTTCGAAGAAAGCTAAGACTTCAAAAAACCAAAACAAGATTAACCGTGCATTTGCCAAAGCCAGTGATGGTCAGAAAAAAGACAAGTCACTTCGCGTTGGTTGGGTGAAAATTGATGGCAAGTTTGTTTACCGTAGCGCAAGAACAATCAAGGCAGAGCAGGAAGCTGCAAAAAAAGCGGCTGCAGCAAGGAAAGCCGCTGCAAAAAGAAAAAGCAGAAGAGCCTCTAATCCAAAAGGTAGTTACGGAAAACTGATTGCTAAATATGCAGCTCAGCATGGCGTTCCTTATCGTCTGGCTCGTGCGGTGGTTCAAGTTGAAAGCAGCTTCCGCGCAAACGTTACTGGTGGCGCAGGCGAAATTGGTCTTATGCAAATCAAACTCGCGACCGCGCGTGGCATGGGATATAAAGGCACCAGAAAACAACTTTATAATCCGGCGACCAATCTTTATTGGGGTATGAAATATCTTGGCAA
>CALAIO010000157.1 GCA_937923355.1 uncultured Rhizobiaceae group bacterium
CCTAATGATTAAGTTGAACATATAACCATTAAAGCGAGCCTTTTGTCGAAGGAATACGGTCTGCCTGACGTGGATCAATTTCCATCGATGTGCGCAAGACACGGGCAACGGCCTTGAAACAGGTTTCCGCAATGTGGTGGTTATTATCTCCGTAGTGATTGGTCACATGAAGCGTTATGCCTGCATGCTGCGAAAACGCCTGAAAGAATTCCTTGAAAAGCTCCGTGTCATAATCGCCAACCTTGGGTGCGGAAAAGTTCACGTCCCAAATCAGATAAGGCCTTCCAGAAACATCAACTGCTGCACGTGTCAGGGTTTCATCCATTGCCAAATCAAGAGACGCATAACGCGTAATACCCTTGCGATCGCCCAAGGCTTTTGAAACAGCCTGTCCCAAGGCAATGCCAACATCTTCTGATGTATGGTGTGCATCGATGTGCAAATCGCCATCGCAACGGATTTTCATATCAATAAGCGAATGGCGTGAAAGCTGATCAAGCATATGATCAAAGAAACCAGCGCCGGTTTTGATATCATATTCGCCAGACCCATCGATGTTAATTTCGACGGAGATATCTGTTTCTGCCGTTTTACGTGACAATTTCGCTTTACGCATAACCATTACTCTTATGTCAGTTTGATTGTTTGATGCTTCTATACCAAGACAATCTTACAAAATCTATAACGCAGGCCTTAACCATAAAATTACAGAATAAATTTGAAATGCGTTTGAAACCACTTACATTGATGAAAACAAATCTTTGTAAGGCTAATTCATGTCAAAACTACCCTCCATGCACGCAACGACAATTGTAACCGTTCGCAAAGGCAACAAGGTTGTGATTGCGGGCGATGGCCAAGTCAGCCTTGGACAGACCGTGATTAAAGGAAATGCGCGTAAAGTGCGCCGTATCGGAAAAGATCAAGACATTATCACAGGTTTTGCGGGTGCAACGGCAGATGCTTTCACTTTGCTTGATCGATTAGAGAAAAAAATCGAGCAGTATCCAGGGCAATTGATGCGTGCTTGCGTAGAGCTTGCAAAAGATTGGCGTACCGACAAATATCTGCGCAATCTTGAAGCCATGATGCTAGTCGCGGATAAAAATGTATCGCTCTGCGTAACAGGTAATGGCGATGTGCTTGAACCTGAAGATGGAATTATGGCAATTGGTTCTGGTGGCAATTATGCACTGGCTGCAGCACGTGCCCTTTCTGATAGCAAACTATCTGCCGAAAAAATTGCAGAAAAAGCGATGAAGATAGCAGGCGAGATTTGTGTCTACACAAACCACAGCCTCATCGTCGAAACGCTGGATGCTGAATAATATCAGCGCCTCTGCCATCTTACTTATAACTTTCTCTTTAAGGTAATTTCATATGACTGACTTTTCACCCCGCGAAATTGTTTCCGAACTGGATCGCTTTATCATCGGCCAAAAAGATGCAAAACGCGCTGTTGCGATTGCACTTCGTAACCGCTGGCGCCGTCAGCAGTTGGAAGGCTCTTTAAAAGAAGAAGTCATGCCGAAAAATATTCTTATGATCGGACCCACTGGCGTTGGTAAAACGGAAATATCACGCCGTCTTGCAAAAATGGCTGGCGCTCCTTTCCTGAAAGTAGAGGCAACCAAGTTTACCGAAGTTGGTTATGTCGGCCGTGATGTTGAACAGATTATTCGTGATCTGGTTGAAATAGGTATCAGCCTTGTGCGCGAGAAAAAGCGTGAAGCTGTAAAAGCAAAAGCACATCTGGCAGCAGAAGAACGTGTTCTTGAAGCACTGGTTGGTGAAACAGCAAGCCCTGCAACAAAAGATAGCTTCCGCAAAAAATTGCGCAGCGGCGAAATGGATGACAAGGAAATAGAAATAGAAGTCGCTGATACTTCAAACCCGATGGGCGGCATGGATATTCCGGGCATGCCAGGTGGTAGTGTTGGTGTTCTTAATCTTGGTGAAATGTTTGGCAAAGGATTTGGCGGCCGTACAAAGAAAAAGAAAACCACTGTGTCTGAATCTTATGAGGCTTTGATTGCAGATGAATCTGATAAACTGCTGGACGATGAAAGCATTGTTTCTGAAGCCATCGAGGCGGTTGAAAATAACGGCATCGTTTTCCTCGATGAAATAGACAAAATCGCCGTCAATGATCAACGCTCAAGTGCAGGCGTTTCTCGCGAAGGCGTTCAACGCGATCTTCTTCCGCTGATTGAAGGTACGGTTGTTTCCACCAAACACGGGCAGGTCAAGACGGATCATATTTTATTTGTTGCTTCTGGTGCGTTCCATGTTTCCAAACCTTCTGATTTATTACCAGAGCTTCAAGGCCGTTTGCCAATACGTGTTGAATTGCGCGCATTGGAAAAAGATGATTTCCGACGTATTTTGACCGAGCCTGAGGCAAGTCTGGTCAAACAATATGTTGCGCTGTTGAAAACAGAAGGCGTTGAACTTGAGTTTACCGATGACGCAATCGATGAAATTGCCGATATCGCGGTTGATCTCAACTCAACCATCGAGAACATTGGAGCAAGGCGTTTGCAAACAGTTATGGAACGTGTGCTTGATGAGATATCCTTTACTGCGCCCGATTTAACGGATGAAGATGTCAAGATTGACGCTAAATATGTGAAGAAGCATTTGGGCGAACTTTCAAAAGATGTCGATTTAAGCCGTTACATCCTTTAACCTTGCT
>CALAIO010000158.1 GCA_937923355.1 uncultured Rhizobiaceae group bacterium
TTTCTCATCCGCAATGAAGATAAACTCAAAGGCAATCCGCGTCTTGGCCAAGTTTATCGTACATGGAATAAAATGGATGAAGCAAAACGCAGTGAGTATTTGGCTAGCGCAAACACATTTCTGTTATCTCTTAAATAATAAAAACACTAGCATTATGACGTAACGTCATGTTAGAGGCATGCTATATTGCTCAAACAAAGTGTTTTGAGCAGTTAAAAGCTTTGTTTAAATTAACCGATAGCACCTGTAGGCCGTAACATGCTCCGCATTTTAATTCTTGCACTCTTTCTTGCGATCAGCGCTTCGCCATCTTTGGCGTTCACGCTCAAGCAACAGATTTCAAAAGGTACCTTTGAATATCAAGGTGTGACCATTAATCCTAAACCGCTTGAAAGCATTTACAAAGCCAATAAATACAAAGGTCTCTGGACTTCCAAAAAAGGTTTTTTGGGGCTTAAGCGTGGCCTCACCAAAGATGGCAAGCTTCTTGTAAAAACACTTGCAGCTGCAGCAGATGAAGGACTGAACCCAAGCCGTTATCTTGCAAATGCCAGCGTAGACAAGACACAGATGAAGGGCAAAAAAATTGATCAACTCGAACTTTATCTTACGGCTGAGTTTTTAAAATTTGCACGCGACATTCATATCGGCATCGTTGACAAATCCAGATTACAAGCCGATGTATTTAAAACTGAAAAGAGTTTCGATCCTTTAACAACGATGAAACAACTTAAGAAGCAAGGGCTTAAGAAAACGCTTGCTTCCTTGCGTCCTCAGCACCCGCAATATGATGCGCTTCGTAAAGAAATGGCGCGAACAAGCGACCCTGCAAAACGTCAACTCATTGCTGCAAACCTTGAGCGCTGGCGTTGGCTTCCGCAAGAATTGGGCGAAAAGCACATTCTTGTTAACCAGCCAGCTTATGAAGTTTACATTTACAAAAAGAACAAGATTGTAGACCAACGCCGCGTGATTATTGGTAAAACTGAACATGCCTCTCCGCAGTTTAGTGACAAAATGACTTACGTTGAATTTAACCCCCAGTGGAATGTGCCACAGTCTATCGCAGTGAATGAATATCTGCCGAAGCTTTTGAAAAATCCTAACTATCTTAAAACACGTGGATATTCCTTGTTTGAAAACTGGAACCAGGGCGCAAAAGAGCTTGATGGGCGCAAGGTGAAATGGTCGAAGATTGATCCCGACAATCCGAAAAAATTCCCTTATCGCATCGTGCAAGGTGAAGGCCCTAAAAACGCATTGGGACAAGTGAAATTTTTGTTCCCGAACGATCATGCTATTTATCTGCATGACACACCTGCGAAGAAATTATTTAACTCTGAGAACAGAGCTTTTTCTCATGGTTGCATCCGAGTGCATAATCCGCTTGATTTCGCTCGCAAGATTTTTGAACTGGATGGCGCCATATCACCATCAAAGATTGATGGCGTTGTAAAAACGGGCGATCGTAAATCGGTAATTTTAAAAGAGCCTATGCCAATTCATTTGGCTTATTTCACAACATGGGTTGGTCAAGGCGGCAAGCTGGAAGTGCTTAAGGACGTGTATAGCCGAGATCCTGTTGTTCTAGCAGCGCTTCGTTAATACAGATTACGCTTTAAAATAGTTTTCCAAAAACTTTTGGTAGACAGCAGTTAGCTTCTCGACATCGCTCAAGGCTGTCCGTTCGTCGACTTGGTGCATGGTTTGTCCCACAAGGCCAAACTCCACCACAGGGCAATAATCCTTGATAAAGCGCGCGTCAGAAGTTCCCCCTCCTGTTGAAAGCTCAGGTGTTTTACCAATAACACTTTTAATCGCCTCTGAGAGAGTATCGATTAATGTATCATCTTTCGTCAAAAACACATGACTGACACGACCAATCCACTCAATCTCAAAATCAACTGGTGTATCTTTGCCATTTCGTATTATCGCACTTTTTGCGCCCTCTTCCAGTCGGCGCTTGATTTCCTGCTTTACAGTATCGCCCGTCCAAAGATCATTAAAGCGAATGTTAAAACCTGCTGTTGCCTTAGCAGCGATAACGTTGGTCGCCGCATTCCCAACATCAACTGAAGTCACCTCCAGGTTAGTAGGCTGGAACATTTGCGTCCCCTCATCAAAGGGTGTCTCCAAAAGAGCATTCAGCAAATCAATCATGCCGTTGACTGGATTGTCAGACAAATGCGGATAGGCTGCGTGGCCCTGCACGCCATTGACGGTTATGCGCCCGGAAAGTGAACCGCGACGGCCATTTTTAATCACATCACCTATGGCATTTGGATTTGATGGCTCGCCAACAATGCAAGCATCCCAGATCTCACCTTTTTCTGCTGCCCATTTTAAAAGCTTGTCTGTGCCATTGACGGATGGACCTTCTTCATCACCCGTTATGAGAAAGGAAATAGAACCGTCCAGTTTATTGTTTGTGAGATAAGCTTCTACTGCACCCAAAAAGCAAGCAATGCCGCCCTTCATGTCTACCGCACCACGACCAAACATCACGCCATCTTTGACTTCACCAGAAAACGCTTCGCTTGACCAATCATCTGCATTGCCAATTGGGACAACATCTGTATGTCCTGCAAACATGATGTGAGGTGCTTTAGAACCCAATCGGGCATATAGGTTTTCTACGTCTGGTGTGTTTTCATCTGAAAAGGTTACACGCTCAACACAAAAGCCAAGTCTGGTGAGTTCATTTTCCATATAAGTGAGCGCACCACCTTCTTGCGGAGTTACAGAAGGGCACCGAATAAGTTCGCGCAGAATTTCTGCAGAGCGTGATAGATCTTGGGTCATATCTAATCTTTAGATGATTTGACGCCAGGTTTGAAGCCTTATGTTTTGACTCGACGCTTCGTCACCTTAGCAGGCGCGCGCGTTGTCTTTTCAGGTTCAATCAACATAATTTTCTGCCAGATTTTACGCGACAGATTTCCGCCCAAAGCTTCAACATCATTCACGGCGTTTACAACTTCCATATCCGGAACCGCTTGTGCATAAAGCGCAGAGATTTTGCCAGTCAGCGAAAGCATTTCGCTACAATAATCCAGATAGCGCACCAATTCGTTTGGCTTTAATTTGCGCTCTGGTGAGGACGGTGTGGGCTTAAAGCCAGTGCGAAGAGAAACAGGGTCTTTTGTCAACTGGTGCATGTCAATGATATGAATAACTGAACGAAGCCCATGCAGACCATCCAGTACTTTGCGACGTTTGATACGTTCTTCAGACTTGGCGATTGTAATAAATCCAAGTCCTGCCAGCACTACCGCATTAATCGTTGCCTCGATGCCTTGCACAAAATCAAAAGCACCAGTCGCGATGCGGTCAAAATTCAGAAATGTCCCAATAAAGAAAAATACCATAATGCCCAAGAACACACTGGCAAAGGTTGCCACGCGAAGCCATTGAATAGGCTCTGATAATTTTTCTGCTCGCAACTTCGCATCCGTTGCAATGGCTTTTAATTCCGTTGCAACCCCGACAAGCGAGGCATTTGGAAAGCGTTCTGCAACACGGCTTTCCAGTATATCTGCTGTCTTTATAATTTTGTCTGGATCAAGGAGAGTATATGGCATACTGAACAAATGCCATAAATTCGTTTCAATTTGGTTGATGTTTCCATGTCTTCAACCAAGAACAATTTAAAACCCTTCAATGCAATCATTCCAATACTGGTTTAGTTTTAACAGGGAAATGCGCGATGTTTTGCAGCAGTTTATCGCGATTTATAACATTGCGATAAGCACTGTCATTTTCCATCAGGTAATTATGCGCCTGCCTTTGTTTCCACCATGACACTGTTGGGTGCAAATGATGTAGCGAATGCCACGCGTCGCCTGCCGGATGAATTAAAAGGTGGTCAAGTAAGCCCAGGTTATTAAAGGTAGTCTCAGCTACGCTTTTTCCAAGCTCGTAATCATGCTCAGAAATTTCTGCAATACTTCTTAAAAAAGGAAGCGAAAAGAACATAATCATCATCCAACTGAACGTAACGAAAAGTGCCAACTCAGACGAATGCAAGATGCTTATGATGATTGCGGCAGCAGCATGCCAAATAGCAAAGACTTTTATTTGTCTGTAATCAGAACTGATTTCGCGATAAAATTCACGATTATACTGAGGCATCCATTTGGCAATGAGCCATAACAGCTGCATATTTGTTTTGATCTCTTGCGTATTAGCACCAATGTTTTCCAACCGAATTCTGCACGGGTCATTATCTGAAGCATATTCACCATGATGGGTTGCATGAAAAACGCGATATTGAACTGTTTCCTGCAGCATAGGCCAGGCTGCAAAAAGATTGGTCAAAAGATCATTTAGTTTTTTATTTTTAGAAAAATTATTATGGCTGCCGAAGTGGACAATATTTTCCAGTCCACGCATTTGTCTGGTGCAAAAAAGCACCGAGCAAAATACGACTGTAAATGTCCAAAGGTAAGAGTTTGACGTATTAGCCACGTAAAAACACATGATGATGGCGGCATAAATTGAGAACAGATAAAACCAGTTCCAAGCCAGACCTTTTAAAAGCGACTTTTCAGAAAACTTTGCTCTGAAAAACTGTTTCTGAACTCGCGTTAATTTTGACCTATAATCGAGAGGATTATTTTTTGTTAAATATTCCATTAAGTCTACCCCTTTAGTGTATAGAAGGAATATAGAATCACTATTATTTATATAGACGGCACCCAATATTCCTTCATTTGTTGATTCATGAAATTAATGCCGCATTAGAAGAATTAAATTCTTTTGGCGTGCATCTGAAATGATTAGTGCTAATGTGGGTTAAGGAGATTTTACTTATGTTTGATTATGCGCACTTAGAGGCTTTATTGGCCGTTGAAAGAGAAGGCAGCTTTGAGGGCGCTGCACGTTCTTTGGGGATTACTTCTTCGGCTGTTTCGCAGCGCATCAAACTGCTTGAAGAACGCATTGGTGCGGTCGTTATCAACCGTCAACCGCCCATTAAACCAACACATGTTGGTATTGAGCTTTGCAGACACGCAGAACTTGTCTCCATACTTGAGGACAAGATCATTAGTGCCAATGATTGCACGCCTGCACAGGAAGATCACCGCAAACCTGTCATCAAGATTGTTGTGAATGATGACAGTCTTTCCAGTTGGTTCATGGATGTATTAAAGACTGAGGCTTCGCAAAAAACATCCTATATGTTTGAAGTTTCCATTGCCGATCAGGATTATTCAATTGATGAATTGAAATTTGGCTCTGTTCTGGCTGCCATTTCCATAAACAAGACTCCGGTTCAGGGATTTAGTAGCCGCTACCTTGGGATGCATGTTTATAGAGCTACAGCAAGCCCCAAGTTTATGGAGCGTTATTTTCCTGATGGCGTCACATTGGATGCCTTAAAGGGGGCTCCAGCCTTAAGATACAGCGCGCAAGATGATTTGCAGCAACAATGGATGAAACAGAATTTTGGAAAAACCGTTCTTCATGACACGTATATTTTGCCATCGTCTCCAGGCTTTGTGCAGGCATGTCTTGGCCACGTTGCCTGGGGCATGAACCCATCGCAGATGGTGGACAAATATATTGAATCTGGCGAATTGGTTGAGCTGGTACCAGAAGCACCTTTGAATAAACCACTTTACTGGCACTGCAGCCGCATGGTCGCTGAACCTTTAAAACAGTTTACGCAACACGTGGTGGATGCAGCAGAGAAGCATCTGGATCAAACTGCAAGACCATAAAACTATAGCAATATTAATTCTGATTAAGCCAGTCAGCGATAATATTAACCTGCTCATCATTGCGCAGCGTTGGCGTATGGCCTGTGTTTTCAAACTCAACCACTGTTGTTTCCGGTCCGCAAGATAGCATTTTCTGCGCTGTTTCCTCCGATAGAAAACTTGAGTCCTTGCCGCGTAAAACGAGTACAGGACAAGTTATTTTTTCCCATATTTCCCACATGTCGACGTTAAAATAAGAAATTGAGTCCCTAAACGCATCGCCAACGCGCGGATCAACCTTCATTTTATAGGTGCCGTGTTCAGTCCGCTTGCATGAATATTTGGCCATGTGCGCCCAATCTTCATCTGTCATAGGGGCAAATTCTGGATATATTTTCTTTAGATAATCTTCGACATCTTTACGAGAATCAAACTCGTTTGATTTGCCGATATATTCTGCAATCGACATGAGCGCATCGCGTGAGACCTCTGGACCAATATCATTTATGACAAGGCGTTTTATAGGGGATTGGGATACAGATGCCAGCACCATTCCGATAATGCCTCCCATCGAAGTGCCAATCCAGTTTAAATCTTTAGACCCGATTCGCCCAATAAGAGCGTTCATATCTGAGTTATATTGCAAATAATTATAACTCTCGTCATCCAGCAAGTGGTCGCTATCCCCCCTGCCAACAACATCAGGGCAGACTATTCTGTATTGATCACATAGTTTCTCTGCAAAATAGTCAAAGTCACGGGCATTTCTGGTTAAACCATGGACACAAAGCAAGGTTTCTTGATGTTTGAAATTATCTGTATTTCCCCACTCAAGGTAATTGATACGGTGAAATCCATGATATCCAAGGCCAAGCACATAGTGTTTGGAATAAGCTTTTTGGGGTTGTTTAAGACGATGCGGCATAGAGTTTAATTTACTTCAGGTTTTTTAGGCGTTGTTGCAGTTCGTTAATCTGCTTTTGGATTTCGTCCAATTCTTCCGTATCGTTTTCTGAGACATCTGTATCCGTTTTGGAAGTCCCAGCAGGTGCGCCAAACATTTCCCATGAACGTCTAAATACTTCCATATTTTGGCGGGCAATGTTTTGGCTAAAATCCATCATAGCTTTCGTATTGCGTTCTACGACATTTTCCATGGTAGATTTCATACGTTCGCGTTCAGCTGCAAAAACACTAAGCGACTCTTTTAAATAGTCAGGCATCATCTTTCCGTATGTATCATCATACATGCCGATTAATTGCTTTTGCACTTCAAGAGGAAAATGAAAGTTGGATTTGGCTGTTTCGCGTTCAAAAATAATCTGATTGAGAATCTCGCGCGTGATATCTTCGCCAGTTTTAGTGTCCCGAATCTCAAACGGTTTTTCACTCTTCACAAGGTCAATTAAATCATCAAGCACGATATAAGCGCTGGTAGCTGTATTGTAGAGGCGCCTGTTAGGATATTTTTTGATAAGAATAATACCGTTGTGCGCTTGCTCATTTTTGTCGCCAGACTTCGATTTTGCCATGCCATTTTTCCTTTGAAAGAGCGCAATTGCTGCGCTGCACCAATCATATAATAGTCTTTATTCGGTAAAAGCAAATTTGCTTATTAAACACTTCTGTGCGCAAGAAAAAACCGCCATACTCGTTAAGAGATAGGCGGTTTAAAACTATCCAACAAAAGCTTCGGGAGGAAATGAAGTTTGTACTGTTGGAATGGTATTTATGAATAAACTTTAGAAGTTAACTGCAAAACTCTTTGAGTATGCAAGACGACCAGCTTCACCAGTTTCTTTCATTAATTTACCTGAAAGCTCAGCAACACCTTTTGTTTGTTCTGTGTAACGTTCAGCAGAAGCAGCCATATTTGATGTAGCAACCTTGTAAAACTCTGCAACGTCGTTTGTTTTGTTAAGTGCTTTTACACCGTCAAATGCTGCTGCAACATTAG
This sequence comes from uncultured Rhizobiaceae group bacterium, assembly GCA_937923355.1. The sequence continues at coordinate 7,660 of CALAIO010000158.1, forward strand.
AAACATAGTTTTCATATAGTTTCTTGGCCATTGCTTCGCCGCCCTTAAAGCAAGCTGCGTTAAATTCGATTGCGCTCTCAACAACTTTTTCAGAGTTCGCAATGTGCTTTGTTACGTATTCTTTTGTATCTGCAGTATCCATTTTCTTTGTCATCCTAATGTGCCTTTTATTTAGTATTAAAAGCTCGTCGAACAAGAAACTATGTCGACCTCGATAAAACCTATATAGGATATCCTTTTGTGCATTGCAACATTTTTTTGTGCGTCGCACAAATTATTCTTTAAAAATCGCATGATGTGCACTTTTTGCAACGTACCAATGCATTCTAAGCACTTGAAGTGCAACAGTTTA
>CALAIO010000159.1 GCA_937923355.1 uncultured Rhizobiaceae group bacterium
GCATATGCTTGCGGTATTTTTCCCATGGCAGAAACTGCTAATGATCCAAATCTATTCTGGGTAGAACCAGATATGCGTGGCATCTTGCCGTTGGATGAATTTCACATTCCAAGAAGCCTTAAAAAAACAATGCGCAACACAACCATGAAAGTATTCATGGACAGGGATTTTAAAGCCGTCATCAACGCATGTTCGCAAATGGACAGTAACCGAAAAGAAACCTGGATAAACCCGAAAATAAAAGAGCTCTATTGCGCGCTGCATGAGATGAGTCATGCAAATAGCGTGGAAGTTTACGACGACGATCAATTGGTTGGTGGGCTTTATGGCGTTAGACTTGGCAAGGCATTCTTTGGCGAAAGCATGTTTTCACGAAAGACCGACGCTTCCAAAATAGCCCTCGTGCATCTTGTGGCACTTATGAAAAAATCTGGGTTTATTTTATTGGATACTCAATTCACAACTAACCACCTAGAGCGCTTTGGCGTCATAGAAGTGCCAAAGGATGAATATCAGTTTATGTTGGAAGAAGCGTTAATTGGCGAAAGCACATTCGATCTGACCGGCTATCAATTGGTGGATGGTGGCGCGATGTCAGACTCTTGTTTGCAATCATTTAGCCAAATATCATAAATTGAATGTTCAACAGCATTTAGTCCGGGACTATCGGCAAACATCCAGCCTGTAAAAATACGACGAATTTTTCTGTCCAGCGTAATCTCATCAACTTCCAAAAAACTGGTTGTCTTTGGCGTTTCTGTGACAGGTCTTGAATAACAAACACGCGGTGTCACCTGAAGCGCGCCAAATTGCACTGTCTCACCAATATAAACATCAAACTTGATAATTCGACCTGTGATCTTGTCGATACCCGAAAACTCGGCTACGGCATTTTCTATGCGCGTTCCTGTTTCTTGTGAATGCGTATCCATCAGAGGAATGAAAGTAGCGATTGTTGCAACCATCCCCAAAGCAGATGCTTTAAATAAATTCATTTTCATAAACGAGCCGCACTCAAAATTTGTTTAATATAGATAGGCAATAGCACGGGATTCGGGCATAGAAAAGACATGTCGCTTGATGAGTAGCTTTAATTCGTCAATCTATTAAAAAGAATACACAACGTAATGAAGCAGAACCAATGAAATTCGAATCATCTGACACAGAGGCAATCTTGGAACTCTTCCGCTGGCGGCGGGATGTTCGCCATTTCAAGACTGATCCACTACCTGACGATGTGATCGAAAATCTCTTGCAGGCAATTGCATTGGCGCCATCCGTTGGCAACAGCAGGCCTTGGCGTATAGTCAGGGTGAAGTCCGATCAGATTAAAGAAAAGATTATCGCAAACCACGGTGAAGCAAATTCGGAAGCGTCGCAAACTTATGAAGACACTGAGCGCGATGAATATCAATCCCTGAAACTTGCAGGTTTGAAAGAAGCACCTCTTCAACTGGCAATTTTCACAGATATTAATCCCAGTGCCGGACGTGGCCTTGGCAGACAAACCATGCCTGAGACCCTCACCTATTCAACCGTGATAGCCATACATCAGCTATGGCTTGTCGCACGGACACTAAACATCGGAGTTGGCTGGGTTTCAATTTTAAATGCCAAAGAAATCAATGAAACGCTGGAAGTAGATCCTTCATGGAAATTAACCGCGTATCTTTGTATCGGTTATCCCGCATATGATGACGATACACCAGAACTTCACAGAACCGGCTGGCAAGAAAATACTGCCAAGGAATGGTTGGAAAAATAAAACGCGCAGCTACAACTAACCACGCGTTTATATATTTAAACTTAGATACTATTCTGATTACGGAGACCAGGCATCATAATCGCCTGTAGAGCGAGGACGTTCTTCAGGATTATTAAGCGAGCCCTTTGGAAAATAAGCACCTGCTGTGCCTGTCATATTTTCCTTATGGCCTTTTTGCCAATTGCGAGCTTTATATTCTTCGTCGGTTGGCGCTATATCTGTACGGTAGTGCATCCAACCGTGCCAACCAGATGGTATGGCGCTGGCTTCTGCTATATCTGCATATTGTACATAGCGCTTACCGTCTTTATTTTCGTAATAGACGTTACCAAATTCATCTTCACCAACCTGCTTGGCAGTGCGCCAGATATGGAAGCGTGTGTTAATGGTTGAACCATTCCACCATGTAAAGATTTGCTTGAGTGTTTTCATTATTCCAACAATCTCTCAGATAAAAACATTGCCCTCTTATGGCTTTGGAAAGACAAAATGTCCAGTGGTTCAAAGCGATAAGAATACTGATTTTTCTTATACTGATATTCTATAGACCTAGTGATTTATAGCTATCAGCAACACGCCCGATAGCAATCATGTAAGCAGCAGTGCGTAAATCGAAATCTTTATTCTTTGAACGATGCTCATGCCATAGCTTGCGCATATCAGCATAAGCACCACGCATTGTATCATCCAAACCTGAACGAACCAACGTCAATTCATCCGCACCCTTGATATAGTTTTCTTTAAACTTTTCGCTGAGCTTTTTACCCGTAGCTTCTTCAATTTCTTTGATCAACATAGTATGACGCGCTTCCTCTTCACGGCGCTGCATACGACCAAAGCGAATGTGGCTTAAGTTCTTAACCCACTCAAAGTAAGAAACTGTAACACCACCCGCATTTGCATAAAGATCAGGTATGATAACGACACCCATATCTCTCAAAATTGCATCGGCATTTGCCGTAATTGGACCATTGGCAGCTTCAATGACAATCTTTGCCTTCACATCGCCAGCGTTATCACGATTGATAACGGACTCAAGCGCTGCAGGAATTAGTATTTCACAATCAGCCGTAAGCAGTGAAGAGCCGTCCTTGGTATATTCTCCACCCTTAAAGCCTTTAACGCCGTCATTGGCTACAATATACTCGCGTAAGGCTTCAATATCCAAACCGTCGGAGTTAGTGACTGCGCCATCACGTTCAATGACACCAGTAATTTTCGATCCATCTTCCTCAGATAAAAACTTTGCAGCATGATAACCAACATTGCCAAGACCTTGGACAATAATGCGTTGATCGCCAAGCTCACCTTTTACGCCAGCAATTTCCTTATCTTCTTCATAGCGAAAGAAATCTCTAAGCGCATATTGAACGCCGCGTCCTGTTGCTTCAACACGACCGCGAATACCACCAGCATTTAATGGCTTACCTGTTACACAGGCACGTGCATCGATGTCGGTTGTATTCATGCGATGATATTGGTCGGCTATCCAGGCCATTTCACGTTCACCAGTACCCATATCAGGTGCAGGAACATTTTGTGATGGATGAATCAAATCTCGTTTTATCAGCTCATAGGCAAATCGACGTGTAATTTGCTCTAACTCGGTCTCATTCCAGTCACGGGGATTAATACGCAGCCCACCTTTTGAACCACCAAACGGCACCTCAACAAGCGCACATTTGTAGGTCATAAGAGACGCTAACGCCTCAACTTCATCTTGGTGCACATTATCTGCATAGCGAATACCACCTTTTACAGGCTCTGCGTGCTCCGAATGGACAGACCTGTACCCAGTAAAAGTATGAATATCGCCACGAAGTTTCACACCGAATCGGACTGTGTAAGTTGAGTTTACAACACGAATTTTCTCAACAAGACCGTCTGACATCTCCATATGCCCAACTGCACGATCAAAAAGTTTACCAACATTCTCACTAAAACCGGCTCGTGCAATATCATCTGACATTTAGAAATCCTATCAATTATCTATAAAATTCATGTTTTTTTTACAAAAAGCTCAGAAATATGGGTAAAATTTCATCATTTTTGCTCAAATACGTTGATTCAAATCACTATACTCAACTAAAGTATTGTTCATGTGAAAAATTTAAACAAGTCATTCAGTGGATAAAAATTGATAAAATAGCACGTACTTATTTACGCTACGTAATTTGCGTTGTATATTATGAGTATTGCTAACAAAACATAGCCAAGGGAGAATACTATGGGGAAGCGTGACGATCTAATTGCAAAATATGCAGCGGATATGAAAGAAAAATTGGGTGAAACTGCTGACATGGATCTACTTACAAAAGTAACCATTGGCTGTGGACCAGCTATTTATAATGCAGACGCCTCAACGGTATCAGGTAGCGATGAAGCAGAACTTGAGACTGTTAAAAATAATTTCTTAATTAAGAAACTTGGTTGTAGCGCAAGCGATGATCTAGACGGTGCTATCAAATCTGTAATGGACAAATACGGCTCATCAAACCGCAACAAGTACCGCGCTGTAGTTTATTACATGCTAGCGAAACACTTCGGCAAAGAGAGCGTTTATAAATAAGCGTTTTTAAAAATTGAATTTTAAAAGGCTTCCTTATAGGGAGCCTTTTTTATTTAGTGTTGATGAATATTTTCATCATCATCAGCATAAACAATAGGTTTCTCCATAATAAGTGCAGGAATGCCTGAACCATCTTCACCACAGTCCTGCGTTTCACCTACTTTTTTAAAGCCAAACTTTTCATAAAACTTAATTGCTTTTACGTTCTTTTCTTCAACCTCAAGCTTTATAAATTCCGCATCAATGAATGAATTCTCAATCTCAATCAGCAAATGAAGCCCAGTCTTTCCTCCATGAAAATCAGGATGAACGTATAACTGGTGTAGGTTGATGGTTTTATCTTTCTGAGTAGCATAGGCCATGCCACCAATTACTGTCCCATTGTCAGCTACCAAAAACTCTGACTGAGGCGTATGGCGCATATCATGCAACCGTTTCATGGAATGCCAGTGGTCGGTAATTTCCTCGACTTTAGCTTTGCCATAAATATTGTCATAGGTGTGATGCCACGTTTCACGCAAAATCTCTTGAACTCTTTCAAGGTCTTGCTCAGAAGCTGTTCGAACAAAAAACATTGATTAAGAACGATGTAAGATTTTTGTCATGACAATTGAGGGAATGCCTTTCATAAACCCCCAATCAGGCATTTCAGTAACAACACTAAAACCATGGCGTTCATAAAATTTTTGTGCGCGTCCATTGCCTCTAATAAAACTGAGAGAAATTGATGGTAGCCCTGTATGCTTGACAAAAACTGCGCGCATCAAATCATCGGCAAGCCCTGTACCAAAAAACTTTGGCGCAACATGAATTTGATCAATCCAAGCCTTACCATTTCCATCTAAAGAAGTCATGGCAACACCACATATGGAGCCTTCTTCACATTCAGCAACAATCGTAGTGATATTATCATCAATTGCTTGTTCAGCTTGTTTCTCAGCGGAAAACATTGCCCTGGAAATTGGCTCTGCCTGCGCCTCGCCTAACACTGGTTTATAAGTTGCAAGCCAAGAAGAACTCAACATTGAGCTAACAGCCGCCGCATCACTAGCGCGCATTTCTCGAATGTGAGTTCCTGTCATTATTCAACACCCAGTTTTTGTTTAACCAAAGCCTGTACCGCTTGCGGATTTGCTTTACCGCCTGTTGCTTTCATTACCTGACCAACAAACCAACCAGCCAACTGTGGGCGTTCTTTCGCTTTTTCAACTTGCTCAGGATTAGCGGCAATAATCTCATCCACGGCAGCTTCAATTGCACCTGTATCTGTAACCTGTTTCATGCCACGTTCTTCAACGACTTGAGCAGGGTCGCCACCCTCTTCCCAAACAATGTCAAAAACATCTTTTGCAATCTGGCCTGAAATTGTACCTTCCTTAATCAGATCAACAATACCACCAATTTGCTCTGGAGAAATCGGACTTTCAGAAATGTCTTTATCATCTTCTTTGAGCTTACCAAGCAGATTATTGATTACCCAGTTTGCAGCAACCTTTCCATCACGACCTTCTGCAACTTTTTCAAAGAAATCCGAATTTGCCTTGTCTGATACCAAAACGGAAGCATCATAAGCAGATAAACCCATATCAGAGATAAATCTTGCTTTTTTGGCATCTGGTAGCTCAGGTAAATCTGACTTCAAGCTATCAACATAAGTCTGGCTGAACTCAAGCGGAAGCAAATCAGGGTCAGGGAAATAGCGGTAATCATGCGCATCTTCCTTGGAACGCATGGAACGCGTTTCGCCTTTTACAGGATCATACAATCTTGTTTCCTGATCGATCTCACCGCCATCTTCAAGAATAGCAATTTGACGACGAGCTTCATATTCAATCGCTTGACCGATAAAACGGATAGAATTCATATTCTTGATTTCACAACGCGTCCCAAATGGTTCACCTGGACGACGCACTGAAACGTTGACATCCGCACGCATTGACCCCTCAGACATATTCCCATCACACGTACCAAGGTAACGCAGTATCGAACGAAGCTTCGTCACATAGGCCTTGGCCTCTTCTGAAGAGCGAATATCCGGCTTAGATACAATTTCCATCAAGGCAACGCCTGTTCGGTTAAGGTCAACAAAACTCATAGTTGGGTGTTGGTCGTGCATGGATTTACCAGCATCTTGTTCAAGGTGAAGACGCTCAACACCAATCTCAACGTCTTCATATTCACCCTTCTTGTTGGGACCAACAGAAATAATAATCGTCCCCTCACCCACAATAGGATCCTTGAACTGTGAAATTTGATAGCCTTGTGGAAGGTCAGGATAAAAATAGTTTTTACGGTCAAACACCGAGCGAAGATTAATCTCAGCGTTAAGACCAAGACCAGTACGAATAGCTTGCGCTACGCATTCCTGATTGATAACCGGCAACATACCCGGCATTGCGGCATCCACCAAAGAAACATTACTGTTGGGTTCAGAACCAAATTGCGTTGATGCGCCTGAAAATAGTTTGGCGTTTGATGAAACCTGGGCGTGAACCTCAAGTCCAATAATGACCTCCCAATCGTCTTTACTTCCAGCGATAAAACGTTTCGGATCTGCAATGCGTGCTTCTACAAGTTCTGTCATGGCTCTTTTTCAAGTTTAAATTGTATTTAGAAAAATCAATAACGCATTTAGAAATGAGTGCAATGGTTTTAACAAAAATTGCTATTATGAAATTGCTGAAGGCATGTATTTTTCTAGGTGCGCCATCAGCCCTCTTGCTTCTGCACTATCCAAGCCTCCGCCAAATTCGATTGAGCGCTGACCATAATCAAATTTCAAACCATTTTGGCCAAAGATATAGGCTTTAAAATTGCTTCTGCCAAAATTAAAGATCGACTGTGAGGCATCTGTTATCTTGAGGTTTTTCATATCTGATACCGAATACGTCTTCTCTCCAAAGCTTTTCAAAGAAACTTTTTTTAGCGTCATCGCACCTAGATGTATTGTGATAAATTCGTTCCCAAACAAGTGCCAGACAATGGTAAAAGCTACATACAACCAACCCAAAAACCAAAAACATAACCAAAAAGATACAAAAAGCATTCCTTCATTTATGCCTTTGGTCATTAGTCCTGAAATTAAACTTGTAAGCGCAGTCAAACCACCCACAGTCCACATGCATAGCCAAATTGAATAAAAAATTAAAATAAGCCAATTCCGCCTGGCAGGAATTTTAATTTCAAATCCGTCTGTTGTTACTGAATGCGAATACCGCGCCCCATATGGCTTTTCCATACGCTCTCCCTTGTTTTACATGAATATTATAATTGGAATTCGTTTCCGCAATAT
>CALAIO010000160.1 GCA_937923355.1 uncultured Rhizobiaceae group bacterium
GCTTTTCAAGTCCGTTTTGTTATATTCAGGCCCTTGCTAGACGACATCTTGGCAATGGGCGACGATTAAAATTCGAAAGCCAATTGGTTTTCTACAATAGAAAGTTACACCGATGTCGATTACACCAGAGCGTAAAGCTGAACTCATTAAAGACAATGCAACTAAAGCAGGCGACACAGGTTCTCCTGAAGTACAAGTTGCGATTTTAACTGAGCGCATCAAAAATTTAACAGAGCACTTTAAAGGCCACAAAAAAGACAACCACTCACGTCGTGGTCTTTTGAAAATGGTTTCTCAACGTCGCCGTCTTCTTGATTATACAAGAGCAAAAGACGAAGAGCGTTATAAGGCTCTTATTACAAAACTCGGCATTCGCCGTTAAAGAATTCCGGCGCGGACACATAAAGTCTGCGCCGTTTTCGTTTCTTGAGGCTTCAACCGTGTGACCTCAATGAACGTTGTATGAAACTGGCTCAATACTTGGGCAGGATTACAAGCGGTTTATTTCTCAACATTAAAAACCCCTCGTTGTCTTGCCCTTACACTTAACTAAAAGCCAATTTACACACGGCAAAAATAGCGCGCTGTTAGATATGAAAAGTGCAGCGCGTATGTATGTTATTAAGGACAATATATGTTTGATCATCATTTAGTAGAAATAGAATGGGGCGGTCGCCCACTTACGATCGAAACTGGTAAAATTGCACGTCAGGCAGATGGCTGCGTGCTCGTCACTTACGGCGAAACAACAGTGATGTGCGCGGTTGTATCTGACAAGGCTCCAAAGCCTGGTATGGATTTCTTCCCGCTTACTGTAAACTACATCGAAAAAGCTTATGCAGCTGGTAAAATTCCAGGTGGCTTCTTCAAACGTGAAGCGCGCCCATCTGAAAACGAAACTTTGGTATGTCGTTTGATTGACCGTCCAATTCGTCCATTGTTTGCAAAAGGTTATAAGAACGACACACAAGTAACCTGTATGGTTATTTCACACGATCTTGAAAACAACCCGGACATCGTTGCAATGGTTGCAACATCTGCAGCACTTGCAATTTCTGGTGTTCCTTTCCAAGGCCCAATCGGTGGTGCTCGTGTTGGTTTGATCGATGGCGATTATGTACTTAACCCGAACATTGACGAGATGGACGAATCTGATCTTGACCTTGTGGTTGCAGGCACAAAAGACGCAGTGCTTATGGTGGAATCAGAAGCAAAAGTTCTTTCAGAAGAAGTTATGCTTGGAGCGGTCATGTTCGGCCACGAAGAATTCCAGCCAGTAATTGATGCGGTTGCCCAATTGGCTGAAAAAGCTGGCAAACCAATTCGCGAACACGTTGAGCCAGATCATTCTGATCTGGAAAAGAAAGTTGTAAAGCTTGTCGGTAAAGACATCGAAAAAGCATACAAGATTTCTGACAAGCAAGAACGTTACGAAGCGCTGGATGCTGCCAAGGCGAAAGCCAAGGAAGAATTCCTTACCGAAGAATCAACTGCTGATGAAGCAAACGTTCTTGGCGAAGTTTTCAAAGGCGTACAAGCGGATGTGGTTCGTGGTTCAATCATCAAAACTGGCAAGCGTATTGATGGTCGTGATCTTGATACCGTTCGTCAAATCGTTGCCGAAGTGGGTGTGCTACCTCGTACACACGGTTCAGCAGTCTTTACACGCGGTGAAACACAGGCACTTGTGGTTGCAACATTAGGCACATCAGATGATGAGCAAATGATTGATGCGCTAACAGGTACGTACAAAGAAAACTTCATGCTGCATTATAATTTCCCTCCATATTCTGTGGGTGAGACAGGCCGCATGGGCTTTACGGGTCGTCGCGAAATTGGTCACGGTAAACTGGCTTGGCGTGCTGTACGTGCTGTTCTTCCTTCAAAAGAAGAATTCCCATACACACTTCGCGCAGTATCAGAAATCACTGAATCAAATGGTTCATCTTCAATGGCTTCTGTCTGTGGTACGTCTCTTGCGTTCATGGATGCAGGTGTTCCGCTTAAGGCTCCGGTTGCAGGTATTGCAATGGGCTTGATTAAAGAAGGCGATGACTTCGCAGTTCTTTCAGATATCCTTGGTGATGAAGATCATTTGGGTGACATGGACTTTAAAGTTGCAGGTACTTCTGAAGGTCTGACATCACTTCAAATGGATATTAAAATCACTGGTATCACAGAAGAGATTATGAAAATCGCGCTTGATCAAGCCAAAGGCGGTCGTGAGACTATTTTGGCTGAAATGGGCAACGCATTGACCGAAGGTCGTGCGGAACTTGGTGAATTTGCACCACGCATCGAGAGCTTCAAAATTCCAACTGACAAAATTCGTGAAGTGATTGGTTCAGGCGGCAAGGTTATCCGCGAGATCGTTGAAAAAACGGGCGCTAAGGTTTCTATTGAAGATGATGGCACTGTAAAAGTTGCTTCGTCTTCTGCAAAGGAAATTGATGCAGCGGTTACCTGGATCCGTTCAATCACGGATGATCCGGAAGTTGGCGAAATCTATGAAGGTACAGTTGTAAAAACAGTAGACTTCGGCGCATTCGTAAACTTCTTCGGCGCAAAAGACGGTCTGGTTCACATCTCTCAATTGGCTAACGAACGCGTTGCAAAAACAACCGACGTTATCAATGAGGGTGACAAGGTTTGGGTCAAGCTCATGGGCTTTGATGACCGTGGCAAGGTTCGCCTTTCCATGAAAGTCGTTGACCAGGAAACTGGCAAGGAAATCGAAAAAGAAGAAGATGACGACTAAGTCATTTTGAAATTGATGAGAAAAGGCTGGGATTTCCCGGCCTTTTTTATTGCCTATTCAGCAAACCTCAGTCAAAAATAGGTTGGGGCATAATTGAATGGGGAAAATTATGAGATTAGTTTCAATTTTTGGCGCCCTGATTTTGGGCCTCTTTGTTTTGGCAGCTTGCCAGACTTTATCAAAGGAAGAATGTATAGCAGCTGATTGGCGTGTGATTGGTGAGCAGGACGGCTCGCAGGGACATTCACCGCAAGGCAGGTTTGGTGCACATGTCGAGGCTTGTGAAAAAGCAGGCATTGTTCCCGATCAAACCCTTTGGAACGCGGGTTATCAAACTGGACTAATCAGATTTTGCACGCCATTAAGTGGATTGGCGCATGGTCAGGCAGGCAGAGGTTATTCCAATGTTTGTCCGATTGAAACGGATGCAGCTTTTCGTGAGGGCTATGATCTTGGTATTCGCCATAAACAAAAACAGGATGAGATTAATTCAATAAATAGAGGTATTAGTTCCGCAAGAGCTACGATTTCAAACCAGGAAGATTTAATATCCAAAGGTAAGGTTGATCAAAAAGAAGCTGAACGTACTATCTGGAAAAGTCGCAACAGAATTAATGATTTGAACCGCGAAATTGGTCGCAAGGAAGTTGAACTTGAGGGTATTAATCGCGAGATTGAAGCTTTCAGATTTCGTCAGTCAACGCAGATATCAAATTAGGCTTTTAGCCTTTAAACAAGATTGAGAGCCGCATGAAGCCAGATTATAAAGATGCACTTTTACTGGCATTAGAGCGAGGTATCGTCGAACCAAAGGGTAAATGGTGCATGTATGGCGCTGTAAATCTGCAAGGCCTGGAGGATACGTGGAAAGAAGTGCTTACTTGCGAGCAATCTTTAAGACCCGAGTTTCTTAAAATTGAAAAGGCAGGCCTTTCCGTTTCACCCTCAATGCAAATGGATGAAAAACCGTCTGGTGCAATCATCTTGCTTGG
>CALAIO010000161.1 GCA_937923355.1 uncultured Rhizobiaceae group bacterium
CAATCTTTGCGGAGCTTGGTATTCAACGCGAAGTGCATGGCGCAATTTCCCATCCGCCAGACGGCAATCCACTGATTGGTCCAGCACCCGGTGTTAAAAACTACTGGTGTTGTTGTGGTACGCAAATTGGCATTGGTTGGGGGCCTGGTTTAACGCGTGAGCTGGCACGTTGGATGGTGCATGGAGCAGCAGATATTTCAATGCGTGATTATGATCCACGTCGCTTCGGTAGTTACGCCAATAAAGAATGGCAGGTCATTAAAGCCAAAGAAGATTATTGTCTTAGGCATGAAATTCCTTTCCCGCATTTCAATCGCCTTGATGGCCGTCCGATCAAGCCTTCACCCTTGCATGAATTGCTAAAAGACAAAGGCGCTATCCACGAAGAGGTTTATGGCTTTGAACGCCCTCGCTGGTTTGCACGTAACGGTATTGAGCAAAGAGACCATTATTCTTTCCGACGTAACGAAGTCCATGACATGGTCGCACACGAAGTCAAAGCTGTACGTGAAGCAGTTGGTATTATGGATGTTACAGCATTCACAAAGGTTTTGGTCAAAGGCAAGGATGTTCATGCGCTTCTTGATCGTTTGACTGCGAATAAAATGCCAAAGAATGTTGGCTCTATCGGCCTCACGCATATGCTCAACATGCGAGGGCGCATTGAACTGGAAACCACCATCGTCAAAATGGCTGAAGATGAATTCTATCTGGTATGCGCTGCCTTTTTTGAGCAGCGTTTACTGGATCATCTTAATCAAAACTTGAATGGCGAGACCGTCACGATTGAAGCGCTATCATCAGATTGGTCTGCCTTGACCCTCAATGGCCCCAAGTCTCGAGACGTACTGGCAAGTTGCACGCAAACCCAACTTGATAACAAATCTTTCCGCTGGCTATCAGCTCAGGAAATTGAAGTTGCAGGACACAAGATATGGGCATTCAGAATGTCATATGCGGGCGAGTTGGGATGGGAATTCCATATGCCAAACAATGCCTGTCTTAATGTATATCATGCGCTTTGGAAAGCTGGAGAAGCATATGGCATCACAGATTATGGCTCATTTGCTATGAATGTGATGCGTATGGAAAAGGGTTTTAAGGGCGCTGGTGAACTTACAAATGAAGTGACTTTGCCTGAGGCGGATGTCATGCGTTTTGTCGACCAGGAAAAAGAGTTTCTGGGAAAATCAGCAACGCTTGAAAATACGAATAATCTCCCGTGGGTTTGTGCCTATCTGGAAATTGAACCAGACGGTCTTGAAGACGGACATGGCGGCGAAGCTGTTATACATCAAGGTAAGGTTGTTGGCTCGACAGCGTCGGTTGCCTACGGTCATACGGTTGGGAAAATTCTGGCTTTTGCCTATATCAAGCCAATTGCAAGTTTGGCAGGTACAGAGCTTGAAGTCATCATTGCAGGGCATTCAAGAAAGGCAAAAGTTCTAGGTGAGCCTGCATATGATCCCAATAGTAAATTACCACGCATGGATGCTTGAATGGATTTGTTGTCATGAAAATTACAGGCATTTCAATATACCGTACTGATTTACCCTATGTAGGTGGTAGTTATGGCTGGGGAGCAGGAAATGCCATCACAACTGCAATCGCATCTGTCGTCGTAATACACACCAACGCTGGTATATCTGGGTGCGGTGAATTTACGCCATGCGGTGAAAATTACATGGTCGCTCATTCAAGAGGTGTTGAAGCTCTGGCACATTTAGTTGCTCCTAAACTACTTGGTGAAGACCCTCGACAAATAGCGCGCATTGAGCAGATTATGGATCATGTCGTACAAGGCCATGGCTACGCAAAAGCGCCATTTGACGCTGCCTGCTGGGATATTCTTGGAAAAGTTACTGAACAACCAGTTTGGATGCTGTTGGGAGGAAAACTATGCGATGGCGCGCCGATGTACAGGGTCATTCCACAAAAGAGCATTGAAGAAGCCTCAAGCGAAATGGAGGCGCATCGTAAGGCTGGTTACAGACAATTTCAGATCAAGGTTGGTGCCGACTGGCAAGCTGACATAGACCGCATACATTCAGATGTTTCGCTTTTGGAAAAAGGCGAGAAGGCAATGGCCGATGCCAATCAAGGTTGGCGAGTTGATAATGCAATCCGTGTGGCTCAAGCAACGAAAGATCTTGATTATATTTTTGAACAACCCTGCAAAACTTATGAAGAATGTCTGCAAGTCAGGCCACATGTTTCACAACCCATGAAGTTGGATGAATGTGTAACAGGCATCAATATTGCCCAGCGAATTGTAGCAGACCGTAGTGCTGAGATTTGTTGCTTAAAAATTTCAAACCTCGGCGGTATTTCAAAAGCAAGACGGGTTCGTGATTATCTAATCGATAATCGTATTCCTGTTGTTTCCGAAGATACTTGGGGTGGTGAGATTACCTCTGCAGCAGTAGCACATTTTGCAGCATCCACACCTGAAAAATATCTGATCAATTCAACTGATCTTATGAATTACAATACGCGATCTACAGGAATTGGAGGCCCATCTGTTGAGGGTGGAAAACTATATGCGACTGATACGCCAGGACTTGGCGTAGAACCAGATTTTGAAAGCCTTGGACAACCCGTCGCAAGTTTTGGAGAATTACATGAAAATTAAAAAGATCACAGTTTATCAAGTAGATCTGCCGCTTGAGCATCCATACTGGCTTTCAGGCGGACGTTTAAAGTTTGAAGTTCTGGATGCAACTTTTGTCAAAATTGAAACAGATGCAGGCATTACAGGATGGGGTGAAGGTACGCCTTGGGGACATACTTATGTTCCTGCGCATGGTCCTGGTATACGAGCAGGAATTGAAACCATGGCGCCTTTCATCATGGGACTTGATCCGCGCAAAGTGCTGGATGTAGAGCGTGCCATGGATTTGGCACTTCCCGGTCATCTTTATGCAAAATCACCAATTGACATGGCGTGTTGGGATATTGCAGGCAAACACGCAGACATGCCGATCGCGGATTTAATGGGTGGTGGTTCCAGAACCCCACGTCCGATTGCTTCCTCCGTTGGTGCAAAAACGGTTGGGGAAACGCGTGAGGTCATGGAACGATACCGCGCCCGCGGGTATATCGCACATTCGGTAAAAATTGGGGGTGATGTAGAACGCGATATAGCACGTGTTCGCGATGTTGAGTCTATTCGTCAATCAGGCGAAATTGTTCTTTATGATGTAAACCGTGGCTGGACACGTCAACAGGCCTTACGCGTCATGAGTGCATGCGAAGATTTAAATGTTATGTTTGAGCAACCAGGCGAAACACTAGATGACATCGCAGCCATTCGCAATAAACATGCAAGCCCTGTTTCGCTGGATGAATGTCTTGTTACCTTGCAGGATGCAACAAGGGCCGCTCGTGATGGACTGGCAGAGATATTCGGCATCAAA
>CALAIO010000162.1 GCA_937923355.1 uncultured Rhizobiaceae group bacterium
TTGAAAAACCAAGAACTTCTCGACAATGTATTATCAATACAGAAAAAAGCGGCCGATGATTATGGGGTTAATTCAACACCAACATTCTTTATCAATGGTACTAAGTACTCAGGCAATATGTCTGCAGAAGCGATGGGCGAAGTTATCGACTCTCTCGTATGATTTACTGTGCCTTGTAAAAGGCGCCATTTTATCTGGCATGAAATTTTCAAACGGGCAAAACATAAGTTTTGGCCCGTTTTTTAATGGGGAGGCGGTTCATTGAAGTTTAACAAACTCCGCCTTCTTGGTTTCAAATCTTTCGTGGAACCTACTGAATTTCTTATTGAAAATGGCCTTACAGGGGTTGTTGGTCCAAATGGCTGCGGCAAGTCAAACCTTGTTGAAGCCTTGCGCTGGATTATGGGTGAAAATTCCTACAAGAACATGCGCGCATCCGCGATGGATGATGTTATTTTCTCTGGTTCTGGAAATCGTCCTGCTCGTAATACAGCAGAGGTTTCGCTCTTTCTCGATAATACGGACAGAACAGCTCCCGCAGCTTTCAATGATGCAGATGAATTGCAGGTTTCTCGCCGTATTGAACGCGAATCAGGGTCTGTTTATCGCATCAATGGCAAGGATGTTCGTGCAAAAGACGTGCAACTCTTGTTCGCTGATGCTTCGACAGGCGCCAGATCACCATCCATGGTTGGGCAGGGTCGTATTGGCGAATTAATATCTGCAAAACCTGTTGCCAGACGTGCTCTGTTGGAAGAAGCTGCCGGTATTTCGGGTCTTCATTCAAGACGTCATGAGGCAGAGCTTCGCCTACGTGCTTCCGAAACCAATCTTGAGCGTCTTGATGATGTTGTGGGCCAGCTGGAAAGCCAGTTGGAAAGCCTCAAGCGTCAGGCCAGGCAGGCCAATCGATACCGCAATCTGTCAGGTGAAATCCGTAAAACCGAAGCGCTTCTTTTCCATCTTCGCTGGGTAGCGGCAAAGACAAGCGAAGCCGAAGCTGAAAGCGCGCTATCAGCCTTCAACCTTGCCATGGGTGAGCGTGCAGAAATTCAGGCAAATTTTGCCAAGGTTGAGGCGATTGCTGCACAAAAATTACCAGGGCTTCGTGATGAAGAGGCAAAAAGTGCCGCAGTTCTGCAACGCTTACAAATTGCCAAGGGGCAAGTCGAAGAAGAAGTTGCAAGACTTGAAGGGCGCAAGAGCGAACTTGAAAGCAGGCTAACGCAACTTGAAAGTGACCTAAAGCGCGAAGAACATATCGTTGCAGATAATGAGTTGACCATTAAAAATCTTGATGGCGAGCAGGCAGAGCTTGAAGAGGCAAGTCGCCGTGTTGGTGAAACAGAAGCAAACTCCAAAGAGGAGCTATCTTCTGCAACCGATGCGCTTGGCAAAAGTGAAGCTGCCTTCTCTGATTTAACGGTCAAACTGGCTGATGAAAATGCACGTCGTAGTCAGTTGCAACGCACACTAGAAGAAGCGAGAATAAGAAAGCAAAAAATTGAAGACCAAGCAAAGTCAGTAGAAGCAGATTTGGCAGAAATAGTTTCTGAAATATCCGGTCTTGAAGGTCCTGCTGCCAAACAGGATGAAGTAACAAAACTTGAAACCTTGACGCAGGAAATTGAGCTTGCCCTTACCGCGGCAGAAGAAGCAACCCAAAAAGCCAGAACCGCAGAACAGGAAGCTAGAGGCCCATTGGAAAAAGCCGAAGGTAATCTGCGTGAAATAGAAACTGAGGCGCGTACACTTCGCCAAATCCTCAATCGCGGTGGCGAGGACCTGTTCCCGGCAGTTGTGGAACGCATGGATGTTGAGCCTGGATATGAGGCTGCACTTGGTGCGGCACTGGGTGAAGATCTGGATATCTCAATTGAGGAAACTGCGCCCGTACATTGGGGGATTGCTGGCGACGGTTCTGCAGACTCAAGCCTTCCCGAAGGTGTTAAACCGTTAAGCGGCTTAGTAAAGGCGCCAATGGAACTCTCAAGGCGTTTGGCGCAAATTGGTGTTGTTGATCGTGCACAAGGTGATCAAATCGCAAAACAATTAAAACCTGGCCAGCGCATTGTTTCAATTGAAGGGGATTTGTGGCGTTGGGATGGTTTTGTTGCAAGTGCAGAAGCACCAACAGCCGCAGCTCTAAGACTGGCTCAGAAGAACCGTCTTGTTGAACTTGATAAATCATCCGTCGAAGCGCGGGAAGCTGTAAATGCTGCGCAGACAGCTTATGACCAGGGCAAGCAAAGAACGGCGGACTTGATTGAAGCAGAATTACAGGCTCGCGATGCCATTCGTACGCATCAGCGCACACTAGGTGATGCTCGCGAAGCGTTGACCATCGCTGAACGATCCGTAAGTCAGTTGGCTGCAAAACGTTCTGCACTTGAAGAAGCGAAAAACCGATTAGCCGTTGATAATCAGGAAACAGAAAAGCGTATCGTCGAAACGGATGCAGCATTAATTGCAATGGTCGATATGAGCGCTTCTGATGCTGAACTTGAAGCCTTGCGCATGAAGGTTGCCGAAGACAGGGCAAGGCTTGCAGAGGCGCGCGCTGCTTCTCAAGGACTTTCAAGAGACGCGGAAGCGCGCGGTCGTCGTTTGGAGGTCATTCAGACAGAACGACAAAACTGGCAAAACCGTTTGAAGAACGCTGCAAAGCAAATCGAAACCCTTGCCAAGCGTCGTGATGAAACAGTGGCCGAAATTGCCAAACTTGCAGATGCACCCGATGAGTTTGACGCAAAGCGTCGTGATCTTATGAACCAGCTGGAAAGTGCCGAAGCAACGAGACGAGAGGCTGCTGATATTCTGGCAAAAGCAGAAAACGATTTGGCAGAAGCATCTCGTGCGGCGCGTCAATCAATCGATGATCTGGCTGATGCTCGCGAAAAAGTAGGTCGTGCGGAAGAACGCGTAAATGCTGCAAAGGAACGCCGGATAGAAATCGAAGCTCGCATCAGGGAAGAGCTTGAGTGTCACCCTGCTGATACCATGGCAATGGCCGAGCTTAAGCCAGATGATAAATTGCCTGAGATCGATAAAATCGAAAGCAAACTAGAACGCCAAAAAGCCGAGCGCGAACGTCTTGGAGCCGTAAACCTGCGTGCTGATACCGAGCAAACCGAAATTGAAGAAAAGCGTACTGAGATTGTTACTGAACGCGATGAC
>CALAIO010000163.1 GCA_937923355.1 uncultured Rhizobiaceae group bacterium
GCATCAGAAAAACATCTGGGTAAATTCCAGGAGGCCAATGGCGGAACATTGTTCCTGGACGAGGTTGGCGAATTAACACTCGACATGCAGGTAAAACTGCTTAGAGCGATACAAGAAGGTGAAATTGACCCCGTTGGCGCGTCAAAACCTGTAAAAGTGGATTTCCGTCTTATTTCTGCAACCAACCGTAATCTGGAAGAAGAAGTTAGGGAAGGCAATTTCCGCGAGGATTTGTATTATCGTCTAAGTGTTCTGCCTTTGACCGTGCCGCCACTTCGCGAAAGACGCGAAGACATTCCGGAATTGCTACGTCATTTTGTTGCACGTATTGCAGCAGAAGAAGGCCGTGCAAACATCAAGGGCATTGATCGAGAAACAATCGAAATGTTGTGCGCTTTTGAATGGCCAGGCAATATTCGTCAACTTGAAAATGCAGTATTCCGAGCGGTTGTACTTTGTGAGGGCGATGAACTAACGGCAAACGAATTCCCGCAAATCGCAGCGCAGCTAAATTATGAGCTTCCAGTCGTGGAAGCACCAAAGATAGATACACCGCCTGCCTCTCAATCTACACCGCAAGCTCAGGCAGTAGTACAAACAGCGCCACAAAATGCGCTCAATCTATTAACGCAAGAAGATGATATCATCACACTGGAAGACGCAGAGTGTGAAATCATTCGCTTTGCTATAGAAAAATATAACGGCAGCATGTCCAAAATAGCCCGCAAATTGGGTATTGGTCGCTCTACCTTATATCGCAAATTGCGTGAATACGGATTGGAAGAAACCGAAACAGAAGAAGACGAACTTCTGGTATCTTGATTCGGAAGCGATAATTTCGCTCAATCTCGCTTTAATAATCTGTTCACCATACTCGCAAAAGCATTTATTATTCGCCTTTGTCCTGCCTGATTCAGCTTTTACCTCATTTTGTGGGACAAAAAGTTTTTATCTATAGAATTTGTTAACATCTGTTAACCATAAATGAATTCTGATATTAATGTTTCACCAGTTGATAAGCCGGGGAAGAGTTTTAGAACTTGGACAAGTTAAGCACATATTGGGTAAGTACTTTTAGCAAAGTGCGTAATTTAGGTGTGGTTCCATGCCTAATGGCAATAATGCTTGCTTTTGCCGTGCTGCCAACACAATCCGCCAGCGCTGAAACCCGCAAATTAAAGCTTTACTACCTTCATACAGGTGAAAGAGCCGAGATTACTTACAAGAAAAATGGAAGATATATCAAAGGTGGCTTGAAAAAGATAAACCGCTTCCTTCGCGATTGGCGTCGCAATGAACCTACCAAAATGAACCCGAGACTGCTTGATCTAATCTGGGAAGTTTACAAGGAAACAGGTTCCAGAAAACATATTCACGTCATTTCGGGTTATCGCTCCCCCGCAACCAATAGCCTTCTGCGCAAGCGTGGTCGCGGTGTTGCAAAGAAAAGCCAGCACACTTTAGGAAACGCATTGGATTTCTTTATCCCAGGCGTAAGTCTTACTAAGCTACGCAATATTGGCCTTCGCAAAGGCATTGGCGGTGTTGGTTTTTATCCAAAATCAGGTTCCCCATTCGTCCATATGGATACAGGTCGCGTAAGGCACTGGCCAAGAATGAGCCGTAGCCAGCTTGTAAAAGTCTTTCCACGCGGCAAAACTTTGCACGTTCCAACCGATGGCAAACCTTTGCCAGGGTATAACATTGCCAAGGCAAATTATGAGCGTAATCTAAAAGGCCAAGGCAAAATTAAAATCGCCAGCGCTGAAGAGATCAAGAAAAAACCAAGCATTTTGAGAAAACTCTTCGCTCGTAACGGCGATGATGAGGAAGGTGCAATTGGCGCAACTTCAGCGCCTAAGGCAGTTAAGACCAGAAAGGTTGTACCAGCAGCACCAAAACCAGCTGTGGAAGCACCAACGCCAGCTCCTGCGCCTGAAATTGTAGAACCAGTAGAAACACCTGAAACCGTTTTGGCATCCTTGGCACCAAGCCAGGTTCCTGTTCCATTGCTTGCACCACGCATTGCGATTGTAAAACCAACTGAGCCGGAAGTTGAGCCTCTTGTGGAAACAACTGAAGTTGCAAGCCTTGAGCCAATTGAAGAAGATACATCGGCTCAGGAAATTGCAATTGCTATTCCAACTCCCGCAGTGAGACCAAAAGTAGGAATTGAAACTGTTCCAACTCTGGCAATCGTTGAACCAGAACCTGTTGCTGAGCCAACTGTTGAAGTTGCAGCGCTTTCTGCTAACGAAATTTCCAGCTTGCGCCAACAAGTTTACGCAACGCTTGAAAATGATACACAAAGCGATGCACCAGCCAATATTCCGTTTAAACCAGCTACGCAGGTTGCTGAGTCCATTCCGTTCCAACCACCAACTGAACTAACAAAAAGAGACGTTCCAAGCTTAATTCAGTCAGCTTCTTCTGCAATTGATAATCAGATCGCATCGGTTGAGCCAATTGACCCTGACCTAAGACCAGCTGGTGGTGTAGCAGTTCCTGCGGCGAAACCAACACCAGCGCCGCAGCTTGTGACAGCACTACTACCTACTCAACCAACTGCAGCCAGAACAAACGCAGTTGTAGTACCAACGCCTTCACCTGAAGCAAAACTTCCTGAAAATGTTGAGGAAACAGTTACTGCTGCAATTAACATTCCTGTGCCACAACCTGCCCTTCGCCCTACGAAGGTTTCTGCAAGCATAGAGGCACCAAAACCAGCGCCAAAGGCAATTGTCAAAAAACAGGAAAAAGCCTTGAGCCTGAACGAATTTAAAACTGCTAATCTTGACGAGCGCCTTGCAGGCAAATGGGCCCTGGCAACAGATGCGTCCATCAAGGATATTGCAGATATTCGTCCACCTGCATATGGCCGCAACATCTTGCGTGAATTGCCTACAACCGTTTTATCAAGCGGATTTTCACAAAAGCAGCTCGGTTCATCAAACGGTTTCTCAGGCAGTTCGGTTGAATTCCTGGACTTCAAAAGCTTTAAATAATCAGATTTAAAACCTAATCTTCCAAAACGTCATTGGTTTGCGGTGCTTCACTTTGTGGCGCATCACTTTGCGCTTCGAACTCTGGCAACATGCCAAGCGCTACAAGATACAAATCACGCACAGCCTCTTCTTCCTGACGCTCTGTCAGATCTTTTTTGCGAAGCGAAACAACCTGTCTTAAAACCTTGGTATCAAACCCGTTTGCCTTTGCTTCCGCGTAAACATCACGGATGTCATCAGCAATAGCTTTCTTTTCTTCTTCCAGACGCTCTATGCGCTCAACAACGGATTTAAGTTGCTCACGCGCAACCATTGGATCTGATGACATTTAATTCTCCTCAGGGCTTAAGCCATTATATTCTGATCAGTGGCTTTTATTGAAAGCCTCTTTTTGTTCGTTTGAAGCTTCAGTTTGGTATTTTTCTTTCCATTCACCAAACGGCATACCATAGATGATCTCACGTGCTTCCAGCTTTTCCATCTCAATGCCTTTTTCATTGGCCGCTTCTTGATACCAGCGCGAAAGGCAATTTCTGCAGAAGCCTGACAGGTTCATGAGATCAATATTCTGAACATCGGTACGCTCACGAAAATGACTAACCAACCGACGAAATGCAGCCGCTTCAAGTTCTGTTCTTGTTGCGTCATCCATGATCATTCTCCTTGCACATCTGCACCAAACAGCATTAATTAATGCTACGCGAAAATCTTATCTCTTAAAAAGGTTATCTACAGCCAAGTTTCAAGTAGCAAAACACTTACACCACGTATTTTTTCTGAAAGTTACCATCATTTCCAACCAAACATCACAAAACCAGCTCTCCTACCCTATAGCCCTTAGCGCGCTTATTGTAGGTGGATTGATCATGGGTTTTTCCCCTGTATTTGTACGTGAAGCAGAAGTTGGCGCTTTTGCCAGTGCATTTTGGCGCGTCATGCTTGCCCTGCCAATTTTGTTTTTATGGGCTTTGTGGGAAGCTAAAAAGTCAGCTGTAAAACTTTCAATGCGATTTTCAAAAACAGCTATCATAGCAGGAATTCTCTTTGCCGGAGATCTTGGCTTCTGGCATTTATCAATATTGAACACCACAATGGCAAATGCAACTTTCCTGACAGGCTTGGCGCCCGTCTGGGTAATCCTGTTTTCAAATCTAATCTTGAAAGAAAAACCGCCCAAAAATGCCTTTCTGGGAATTATCATCTGCCTCGTAGGGATGGGATTACTTATAAATGCAAGCTTTCGCATCGAACCCGAACGACTGTTGGGTGACATTTATGGTGTTATTACATCCATCTTCTTTGGCTTTTATTGCATTGCAATCCGGTCAGGCACAAAAGAGACCAGCAATAGTGGCCTGTTTTTTGTTTCGACAATTGTAACAACAATCACACTCCTTGCGGTAACATTATTATTCAGTGACCAGTTCTTCCCCCAAACAGAACGAGGCTGGGCTGCGCTTGTTTCACTGGGTGTTTTAACGCATGCTGGCGGGCAAGGATTGCTAACAATTGCGATCGCATCACTCACTGCTGCATTTTCATCACTTGTAATATTTATAGAGGCAGTTACAGCCGCAGTATTTGGCTGGTTGCTATTTGATGAGAAAATGGATTTTCTGCAACAAATTGGCTGCATATTAATTCTTATCGGTATTTGGGTTTCGCGCCCGGTAAAAACCATAAAATAAAATTGCAATAAAACGTCATCAAGTTGACATGGAATCAAGTGTACGCGACAAATACATAGATGAATCGCAATTCAGGAATTTGACGAACACCAATGTTTACAGTCACCTTAAAGAACCTTTTAGCTGCAAGCCTCGTCTGCTCCGTCTTATCCATTGGCAGTTCATTTATCGCGCCGTCTAGCGCCCATGCTG
>CALAIO010000164.1 GCA_937923355.1 uncultured Rhizobiaceae group bacterium
GCAGCGCGATACATTTGATGTGGCATCCAACTGGAAGGTGCTGGTTGATAATTTCCTTGAATGTTATCACTGCGCACCTGCACACAGGGATTTTGTTGATCTTGTTAATATGGATTCTTATCGCACCATCACCCACAAGCGTTATTCATCTCAATGTGCTGCTGCTCCCAATACAACCAGCTCTACTGCCTTTAGTTTTGAACCCGGTGACGTAGACTTTGGCTATGCGGGATTTTTCGTTTGGCCGAACATTACAATCTGGCTTTATCCGGGTGAGGCCAATATGTCGGTTTTACAAATGAACCCAAGCGAACCCGAACGCACGATAGAATATCAAGACTGGTTTACCAAGGGCGGTAAGCTTTCGCCTCAACTCAAAGAAGCCGCCGACTACCAAAAAGACGTGCTGCAACCCGAAGACATCAAACTCTGCGAAAGCGTTCAACAAGGCCTCCACTCAAAGAGCTATAATCAAGGGCGCTTTATCGTTGATGAAGGCCGAACGGAATTAAGCGAACATGCGGTTCATCATTTTCAATCCATGGTCGCCAGTGCTTTGGGTGTGGATTTGGGGTAGGATTGGATGATGGCAGGTGTGTGCCAGGAGCGACCACGCTAAGAATTTAGTTGAATGGCTACTTTGAAGCAAAAGTTACAATTTTTGAATTGTTGTTCTATCGCTGCTTCTCAATCAAGTCGTCTAAAACCTTAGAGTTTATCTCAATGTCTCTTTGAATCACGCTGAAAACATATTCAAGCAACTGCTGACGCGGTCTACTAGGTTTTTCTACGACTTCAATACCTTTACCATAATCATACATATGACCATGTTTTTTGAAGTTCAAACGTGCATCAGATAATGCATATTTACCATTTGGTCCACCAAAGACTTTTGAAGCATTGTTTTCGTCCTGACCATCATCTTCCCACCAACAAATAGTGCAGATTTCATACATCGCCCTATTTGATAAAGTGGGAAAACCACAGCAAGGACACATTTGTTTTTCTTTATCAGACATGGCCTGAAAATATACCAGTTATAAAACGATATCTAGTGCTGCTTTGTTCACATAACTGCAATCCACTTTTAAAGCTTTAATGACTACATTGGGTCACAAGCAATCATAACCTTCCTCAAACCCGCCTAACCCCAATAGGTTTTTCATATAAATAGGCTATGCGTTCTATCGCTGGCAGGAGTGGTTCTGAGTTCACGTCCATGCTGTTGCCGTTGGCGTGGAGGAGTAGCCCATCTCCTTGAGCGATGCCTACGTGGCCGCGCCAGAAGATCAGGTCGCCTCTTTGTACGTTTTCGAAGTTTTCACCTGCATCAATTTCTTTGCCAATTGTTGCGGCCTGCATGTCTGAATCTCGAAGCACGTTTTGACCGCACATGAACATTGCGAGCTTCACTAAGCCTGAGCAGTCTATGCCGAATGCGGTTGTGCCTGCCCATAGGTATGGGGTTCGCATCAGCGTTTCTGCGACTGCTACATAATCGCTTTCGTGATGATTGATTGGGCGAATGTGTTTGGCGATGACGGCTTCGCCTGTTTCCAAGATTTTATAATCCGTGCCGCGTCTTGTCTCTTCGCCCACGACCACAAGTCCTGTCCCCATGGAGCGCATGCCCTTGTGGGGGAATTTCATATCTGCTTCCGGATAAAGAAAAGTGCGTGGTACGGATACCAGATGGGTAATCGGGCTGTAATCATATTCAAGCGTTTTTGCTTCCAGCCAGCCCACATATTGATCGCGGTCTGCTTGCACCAATGCCCAGTCGCCTTTTTGATCAAAGACCTTCACATCTTCACCAAACATCAACTGCGTATCAATTGCGCAATCCCTTTTTGGCTTTGCACGCAGTTCTGTAAATGCAACTTTAATGCGGGCAGGCTTCCCTTTAGCGGAAATCTTATTGCCGTTCTCATCCAAGATATTAAGGCGACGATCCAGCGGATTTAGGGTTTGGAGTTTAGAAGTCATGAAATCGTTTCCGCTTTTGCAGATATTAAATCTGCCAGTTTTTCCAAATAAAGTGCGCCTTCCACCGTTCGGCTGATGATGACATTACGCTTGTCGTTTTCATCGCGCCTGCGAGTAACTAAATTCATTCGCCCCATGGTATCAAGCGCTCGCGTAATTACAGGTTTTGTGACGCCCAGATGAGCAGCAAGACCTCTAACCGTGTGAGGTGGCGTTTCCAGATAGACAATCAGCAGAATTGCCATTTGTCTTTGGGTTAAATCCTTATCCCCGTCCTGCACGAGCGCGACACCGACTTGATGCCAGAGCTTTAATGCTTGTCCAGGATTGATGTTCAGATGCGCCATGCACCAAGTGTAACTTCATTTCGTTAACGAAATCAATTCCAGTATTTATTTTTGATCACCTCAAAGAGTGTGCGAATGCCTTGCGCTTCACCGCCGACCGGCATCCATGGTTTGGCTGTTGGTGTCCAACCGTAGATATCAAAATGTGCCCAGGATTTTGCATTTTCTACAAAGCGAGACAAGAATAATGCTGCCGTAATCGATCCTGCAAATCCACCTGTAGAAATATGGTTCACATCAGCAACTTTTGACGAGAGCATTTTTTGATAAGGGTCCCAAAGTGGCATATGCCAGAGCGGGTCGAAGATATCCATTGAGGTTTCTGAAATAGCAGATGCCAGTTCATTGTCATCTGTATAAAATGGCGGCAGGTCTGGCCCAAGCGCCACACGGGCTGCACCTGTCAGCGTCGCCATATCGATCATCAGATCGGGTTTTTCTTCATCTCCCAGTGCAAGCGCATCGCCCAGGATCAATCGCCCTTCTGCATCCGTATTGCCAATCTCAACCGAGATGCCTTTGCGACTTGGCAAAATATCCCCCGGTCTAAAGGCATTGCCAGAGATTGCGTTTTCTACGGCTGGCACAAGCAGGCGCAGACGAACTGGCAATTTTGCATCCATAATCATTTGAGCCAGTGCGATTGTATTGGCAGCGCCGCCCATATCTTTTTTCATCAAGGCCATGGAATTCCCAGGCTTGATGTTCAACCCACCGCTATCAAAAATAACGCCCTTCCCCACAAGCGTAACTTTTGGATGTTTGGCATTACCCCATTTGAGATCAATTAATCTTGGTGCATCGACGCTGGCGCGTCCTACTGCGTGTATCATCGGGAAGTTCTTTTTCAAAAGCGCATCGCCTTTGATGACCGAGACTTGTGCTTTGAACTTGCGACCAATGGTACGGATTACCTTTTCCAGTTCATCAGGCCCCATATCATTGGCAGGTGTATTAATAAGATCGCGCGCCAGGTAACTTGCCTCTACTTCGCGCACAAGACTTTCACCATCGACGCCTTCGGGCAAAACAAGATTTGCACCTTGTGATTTTCTATTATTGTAGTTTGCAAACCGATAGGCGCCTAACATCCAACCCAGAGACGTTAGATGCGGATCATCCAATTTCCCTTTAAAATGATAATTGCCACCAGGCAGACTGGATGAAAGCTTGCCTGAGTCCATTGGCTGATCGCTATTGCCAAACAGAACGCTCGACAAATTACCCTTGGCATCTGAACACAACAGGATACGTCCCGATTGCCCTTGAAAGCCATTAGACTTTGCCCATGCTTTTTGTTCTGACGATAATGATTTTGTGTCACTTAAAACGTGGATCGGAACAGATTTTGATTTTGGCTCGGCGATTGGCAAGTGTTGCATATTTTTCTCCAGCTACTCTGCTTCCGCATTCAGAAATTAACGAAGCATTAGGGTTAACAGATTACTTATAAAAGAATCAGTTTTTCTTAATATTACCCGTGTGAGTTGAAAGCGACAGAGTACCATGCAGAAAAAAACGACAAACAGACCTTCAGCATTAGCAATTCTTACCATTGCGTGTACTTTAGCAATTTCTGCCTGTGCAAAAGATCCTCGATCAACGGGGTCAATTCGTGGCCTTAACAAGCCGATCGAACAAATGTCAGTGCCTGAACTTCAACAGGCTGCAAATGTTTTGGGTAGTCAATATGATAGAAACCCAGCAAGCAAACCTATTGGTGTTAAATACGCCAGCGTGTTGCGCTCTACGGGCCGTAACGAACAAGCGTTGGCTGTGATGCAACAGGTTGTGATCAAACATCCTGAGGATAATCAGGTCCTTTCAGAATATGGTAAAGCGCTAGCTGCCACAGGTAATTTCAAAAAAGCACTTAAAGTTATTCAACGCGCTCAGCGGCCTGATCGCCCGGACTGGCGTTTGTTTTCTGCGCAAGGTGCAATTCTGGACCAGCTCGACCAATCACAAGCAGCTCGCGTACAATACCGCAAAGCGCTGGATATTGTGCCGAACGAGCCATCGGTGCTTTCAAACCTTGGCATGTCATATGTTCTAACTGGCGATCTTCGCGGTGCAGAAACATACCTGCGCCGTGCAATTCAACATCCAAGAGCAGATAGCCGTGTTCGTCAAAACCTGGCTTTGGTGATCGGCCTTCAAGGTAATTTCCAGGAAGCTGAAAAAGTAGCACGTGGCGAACTTAGCCAGGCTGCGGCAGATGAGAACATCAAGTTTCTTCGCCAGATGCTATCACAGCAATCTGCATGGAACCTGCTCAAAAACACAGATGGCGAAAGTGCTTCTGCAGCGCAATAAAAAGCTTTCTATTTATAATCATCTAAATCCTGAATTTGGGTGATTGCTTCTCTCATTCACATACTATATCTGTGTGCCGTTCTCAGGGCGGGGTGAAACTCCCCACCGGCGGTAGATAGTATTTCCTATAAGCCCGCGAGCGCTTCTTTTTAACAAGAAGGTCAGCAGATCAGGTCAAATTCCTGAGCCGACGGTTATAGTCCGGATGATAGAGAACGTACGAGATCTAATTAAGCACAGCTGTGTTTATTCTCGTTCGTGATCGCCTTGGTGACGTGTCTTGTTACATAAGGAGATTTACTCATGACACACACCAGATATGCTTTTATCAAGGCCAATTGGCATAGCGACATTGTAGATAAAGCCCTTGACGGTTTCTGTTCTATTATTCCATCAGACCAAGTTGATGTCTTTACGGTTCCAGGCGCATTGGAAATGCCACTTATTGCAGATGATTTGGCGGCGACGGGCAAGTATGCGGCAATTGTGGCATCAGCGTTTGTTGTTGACGGGGGTATCTACCGACATGAATTTGTTGC
>CALAIO010000165.1 GCA_937923355.1 uncultured Rhizobiaceae group bacterium
GCAAAAATCTGTTATGCGATGAAAGCCAATTCCAATCAGGCAGTTTTAACGACCCTTGCAAAATTAGGCTGCGGTGCCGATGTCGTTTCAGCGGGAGAATTAAACCGTGCGCTTGCCGCCGGCATGCCAGCAGACAAAATCATGTTCTCGGGCGTTGGCAAAACCAAAGCTGAAATGATGGCAGCGCTGGAAGCGGGCATCTTCTGTTTCAACGTGGAATCGGTTCCGGAACTGCGCCAGCTTTCAGCCGTTGCAACAGAAATGGGCAAGATTGCACCTGTATCACTGCGCATAAACCCGGACGTGGATGCGGAAACACATGCAAAAATATCAACCGGCAAAGCGGGTGATAAATTTGGTATCCCGCGCGAAGATGCAACGAAAGTTTACGCACTTGCAGCTTCTCTGCCGGGGTTAAAAGTCAGTGGCATCGACATGCACATTGGCAGTCAAATTGAAAAACTTGAGCCATTTGACAAAGCCTTTGCACGCCTACGCGAGTTAATTGGTGAACTGCGCACACAAGGTCACGATATCGATCATGTTGATGTCGGTGGCGGGCTTGGTATTCCGTATAAAAACGATAATTCACCTCCGCCAGAGCCGGAAGCCTATGCGCAGATTGTTAAAAAGCACGTTAAGGAACTGGACTGCGAAGTAGCTTTTGAACCAGGCCGCATGATTGCTGGCAATGCAGGTATTTTGGTCGGGGAAGTCATCTACATCAAACCCTCAGGTGAAAAAACATTCATCATTGCGGACACCGCGATGAATGATCTCATTCGCCCAACGCTTTATGAAGCTTGGCACGAAATCAGACCCGTAGAAGAAGCCATTCTTTCTGAGGCACCTATCAAAGGTGATTTGGTTGGTCCCGTCTGCGAAACAGGCGACTTCATTGCAAAAGACAGAAACCTGCCAGCCTTAAAGGCAGGTGATTTGTTTGCCGTGGGTTCAGCGGGTGCCTATGGCGCTGTGCAAGCAGGAACCTATAACACGCGGGCACTGGTGCCGGAAGTATTGGTCAATGGCAATGAATTCCATGTTATTCGCCCACGCCAAAGCGTTGAGGAATTAATCGCAATGGATTCGCTGCCAAACTGGCTTTAACAACTTCTTCATCACAAATTCGCAATCATTGTCAAAATAGCCTCGAAAATGACGTGATCTGTGCTAGATTATGGATATAAGCAAATTTCCAAGGCCGAACCACTGAGAAAGCCACTAAGAAAACCAAAGAATAAAACTACAAAGTTTTCAGCCATTCGTTCAAGTACGTGGCTTGTTTTGGCTTGGGAAAAACTCTGGCCATTGCTTGTGCCAGCTTTCATGGTCTTTTGCGCTTACGTAATTTTCTCTTGGTTTGGCGGTTGGAGACTGATTGATACAGACAGTTCGCAAGCACTGCTTTGGGTTATCCGTAGTATTTTTGCCTTGATGTTTATTGCCAGCCTTTGGCCGCTACGTTTATTTAATTTACCACAAGGTGATGAAATTACGCGCAGAATTGAAGTAAAATCCGAACTTGAGCACCGCCCAATCACGGCACAGTCCGATGAAATCGCCATGGGCGAACAAGATGGGTTTTCAGCAATTCTCTGGCGTGAACATAAAGAACGTATGTCAGGGCAACTGAGCAATATGACATCCGGTGCGCCTTCACCAAAGGCCAATCGGTTTGACCCTTTCGCTGTGCGTGCGATTTTGCCCGTTCTGGCCTTTGCCGCATTCTTTTTCTCTTTTTCATCGCTGGGCGGAAAATTATCCGACAGCTATTTGAAACAGGAAAGCACAGCAGAACTTCTTACTCGCATGGACGCGTGGATTAATCCGCCAGCCTATACGCGCAAACCGCCGATATACTTATCGCTTAGTGAAAATGAACCCACCCTCAAAAGTCTGACTGTACCAACCGGTAGTGAGTTTTTCTTGCGCATTATCGGCAATAGTGATGTCAGCCTCCTGAGCGGCGGCCAAGAAGATGCAACAATCATTCAACCCAACGAAGCAGCAGTTGAACAAGGCGAGATTGAATATAAATTCATCCTTGAAGAAGACAGCGTCCTGCGTCTTACCCACAGAAACGATGAATTGGCACAATGGGGCATTGCTCTTATTGAGGACAAAGCGCCAGAAATTTCATTCTTTGAACAGCCTAAATCCGCACTCTCAGGCTCACTGGAATTGGGCTATAATGTTAAAGACGATTACGGCGTTGTCAGCGCACGTGCCATCATCAAATCCCTTGAAGAAGCAGACCCTAACGCGCGACCGTTGATTGACGCACCCGAGGTTGATCTCCCCCTGCCCCGCTTCCGCGCAACCAAGGGAACAGCAAAAGCAAACCGTGATTTAACTCAACACCCTTGGGCTGGCAGCAGGGTTTCCATACAATTGGAAGCAACCGATGACGCTAAACAAACAGGTGTCACGGAAACACGAGAAATAACACTCCCCGGCAGACGCTTTTCAAAACCGTTAGCGCTGGCAATTGTTGAACAGCGCAGAATACTCGCGCT
The DNA here is from genome assembly GCA_937923355.1 of uncultured Rhizobiaceae group bacterium. The sequence continues at coordinate 2,520 of CALAIO010000165.1, forward strand.
TGATGCAAACAAACGCCGCTATGTTGCGAACCTGCTTGATGCAGTATCAACCGCGCCGCAAGAATATATCGATAACGCCAATGCAACCCTTGCCATGCGCGTTGCTTATCGCAGAATTGTGGACGCACAAAATGATGATGATTTACGCTCATCGCTGGATCTGCTTTGGGAGATTGCCCTTGCAGTTGAATTTGGTGATTTAAGCGATGCCGAGCGCGCATTACGCGAAGCGCAGGAAAAACTCAGCGAGGCTCTGGAAAATGGCGCATCGCAAGAAGAAATCGAACGCCTGATGAATGAACTGCGTCAAGCCATGAATGAAATGATGCAGGCCCTGGCGGAACAGGCAAGACAAAACCCGCAAGCGCAAAATCCGTTTGAACAAAACAATGCCCAGCAATTAAGCCAAAACGATCTTGAACGCATGATGGATCAAATCGAGGATTTGGCCAAATCCGGTTCTCAAGATGCCGCGCGTCAAATGCTGAGCGAATTACAACGCATGATGGATAATCTGCGCGCAGGTCAGCACCAGCAACAACGTCAGGCTGAAGGCAATGAGCTAAATCAAAATCTCGATAAGTTAAGCGAATTGATGCAACAGCAACAGCGCCTGATGGAAGAATCTTTCCGCATGCAGCGCCAACAGGAACAAGGCTTGCGCCCGAACTCTGGTGAGCAGCAACAAAACCAGCAGCAAGGTCAACAACAACAAGGCGACCAACAACAGCAAGGCCAACAGCGTCAGGGCCAGCAGCAACCAGGCAATCAACCTGGACAACAAGAAGGTCAACAAAGCCAGCAAGGTCAAAACGGCCAGATGACACAGGAAGAGTTTGAACAAGCCCTACAAGCCTTGCGCGAACAACAACAAGCCCTTGAGCAACAATTGGGCGAGCTTGGCCAAAAACTTGAAGAACTGGGTCTTGGACAATCACAAGAATTAGCTGAAGCTCAAAACGAAATGGGTCAGGCAGGAGAAAACCTTGGAGAAGGCAACCCTGCAGGCGCAGGCACGGATCAGGGGCAAGCACTTGAAGCGCTTCGCAAGGGCGCACAAAACATGATGCAACAAATGGCAGGCGACCGCCAACAAGGTGGCGAACAGCAATCCCAGCAGAATGGCCAAGGTCAATCAACTTCCCAAAGCCGCGGCTCAGATCCACTGGGACGCGAAGAAGGTGAAGGCCTGACCGCTGATTCAGATGTACAAGTACCAGGCGAAATCGACGCCCAACGCGCAAGACGCATCCTTGAAGCCATCCGAGACAGACTGGCCATTCCTGA
>CALAIO010000166.1 GCA_937923355.1 uncultured Rhizobiaceae group bacterium
GCTGAACGGCGTAAATCCGAGAAGGGTTCAAGCGCCTTTGAAATGTAATAAAGCGGTGAGAGCAGGGGCTGGCTCAAATCATATTTCTCACCTGAGATAAGACCAACAAGTCTTCGCCTGTTATTATCATCCAGCAATTGAACAGCGGCCGCGTTTTTGGCGGTATCCACTTCTAGCCTTGCGATTTGGTTTCTTAATTCTACAGGGCCATCAAATGTAAATCTGGTTTTGGTTTCACCATCGCCAAAGAATGCGTTTGCTCTGGAAATCACGACACCTTTAAGGTCTCTTGCAATGACGGAAACTTCTTGCGATCCCGTTGATTGCGCGCGCGTTAAATTTCCAAAGAGTTCAGAAGGTTCATTGCTGATGGTTTCAATGATGATCAGGTTCTCGGTATCTGCTTCATACAGTGCGGTTGCTGTATTTGCAGAGCGCATTGTATTTGCCAGTTCTTCCGTGCCTTCTCTGGCAAGGCCATCTGATAGCCATACGATTTGACCAGGGTTTGTTGTTCTGATTTTAGCAGGCAACGTGCTTGCCGTTTTTGCATGATCAGGCTCAATGGCAATGCTTTCGCTTGCTTCCAATAGGCTTGCTGCTGCTTCTGGTGTGAGCGGTTCGCTGCTCCAGTTTTCATGACCTGCAGTGCTTTGCAAAATTACAGTGCGGCCTGCCTCTTTTGCTTCTGTTACCAATGAGAGCGCTGTGTTGCGTCGTGTTTCCCAATCTTTTGCTGACGCCCAACCATCGTCCATCACGATCATGACGGGGCCTTCGCCGTTAAGCGATGATTCTTGCGGGTTGATAATTGGACCTGCCATGGCAAGGATAACCAAAGCTGCCATAAGCAAGCGTAACAAGGTTAGCCACCATGGGCTTTGTGCAGGTGTCTCTTCTTTTTCCTGTAACTTCGCCAGAATGCGCGTTGGCGGAAAAACCTCTTCTTGAGGTTTTGGTGGAGTTAAGCGTAAAAGCCACCAAATCACGGGGAGTGATAAAAGCGCCATCAAAAGCCAGGGCGAGGTAAAGGCGAGCGGTAAACCAAACATTATAAGGGACGCTCCCCAAGGTGTGTGTGCAGTTTTACAAGTGCTTCCGAGGCAAGTTTGTCCGTGTGATGACGGGTGAAGCTCCAGCCCAGTTTGTTGGTTGATTGACGCATGGCTTCGGTGCGCATGGCAATCTCTGCCTCATATTGCATTTTTAAAGTTTCCGCATTCCCAGCGGTGAATTTCTCACCCGTTTCAGGGTCCCGAAACTCGACACGGCCTGAATAGGGAAATGTTTCTTCAACCGGGTCAACAATTTGAACCACATGTCCTCTAGTACCTGTATTGAAAAGATTTTGTAATTGTTCGGCATTGTCTTCAATCGGATCGAGAAAATCGCTGAAGATAATGAGATCACTGTGTTGACCCAGTTCAGGCCTTTCAGGAAATTCTGTTTGCGGATTGCCAAGGATGAGTGCTTCGGCAAGCTTCTCTGCTGCGTTTCTGCTCAGGATAGGTTTTGTTAGCCCTAGCCAGCCCACACGCTCTCCACTTTTTGCAAGCAGTTCTGCCATTGCGAAAGCCAGCACCAATGCGCGTGATTGTTTCGCGACACTCGCCATATCTGACTTGAAGAGCATAGACGGGCTTTCATCCACCCATAGCCAGACCGTATGCGTTGCCTGCCATTCTTTATCTTGAACGTAGATATGGCTTTCGTCTCGTGCTGATCTACGCCAGTCAATTCTCGACATGCTTTCGCCCGGCGAATAGGGGCGGAACTGCCAGAAGTTTTCGCCAACGCCTCGCTTGCGTCTGCCATGCCAGCCTGAAAATACGGTGTTGGCTACACGGCGTGCTTCAACCAGCAGACTTGGAATAAGTTCTGCACGTGCTCTTGCACGTTCAATGGTATCACGCCCGCTTTCTCTTTGGGCTATTGCGCCTAAAGGTGCCATTAGCCAATGCGTTTCTTTAGAGTATCAATCACATCGCGGACGGTCATGTTTTCTGCACGCGCAGCAAATGAAAGCTGCATACGATGTTGTAGAACGGGTTCTGCAAGCGCAATTACATCATCTACAGAAGGCGCAAGACGACCATCCAATAGCGCGCGCGCGCGAACTGTCAGCATCAAGGCTTGTGAAGCACGAGGGCCTGGTCCCCATGAAATGAAACTCTCCATGTCAGAAGAGGCGCTGCCTGGACGTGCTGAATGAACCAGTTCCAAAATCGCATCCACGACGCTTTGTCCAACTGGCAGACGGCGCACAAGTTCTTGCAATTCCTTAAGACGTTTTGCATCTATGACTTTTTTGGCTTTAGTTTCGCTTGTTCCTGTTGTTTCAAACATGATTTTACGCTCAGCTTCCATGTCCGGATAATGCACATCAACCTGCATTAAGAAACGGTCAAGCTGCGCTTCTGGAAGGGGATACGTGCCTTCTTGTTCCAACGGGTTTTGTGTTGCCAGAACATGGAAGGGTGAAGGAAGGTCATAACGCTGGCCAGCAATGGTTACGTGATATTCTTGCATAGACTGCAAAAGAGCTGCCTGCGTGCGAGGGGATGCGCGGTTGATCTCGTCTGCCATCAAAAGCTGGGCAAATACAGGTCCTTTGATGAATTGAAAAGAACGCTTGCCTTTTTCGTCCTGGTGCAGAATTTCCGAACCCAGAATGTCTGATGGCATGAGGTCGGGCGTAAACTGGATGCGGCTGTCATCAAGCCCCAATACTGTGCCGAGTGTTTCTACAAGTTTCGTCTTGGCAAGGCCAGGGAGGCCTACAAGAAGTGCATGACCGCCAGCCAGAATTGTCGTCAGCGTATTGTCAACTACCGTTTCCTGACCAAAGATAACCTGGCCAACATTTTTGCGGACTTTCTTCATGTCGCTCACGGCTTTTTCAGCCATTACGATGACTTCCTTTTCCTGTGCTTTGGTAAGGTTTTTGTCGATTGCGCTCATAAATAAACTCCGCATTATTCTTTAAAATAGAAATTACACACTACATATAGCATGGTAGTTGTCGATTGTGTGACTTCAAGTGTAATGATTCACATAAACTAAAACGTGATTAAGAGCTTGTGAAAGTGAAGTTATGGCAGAAATTGAAGATAATCAGGTTGCAAAAGGGCTAAGCGGTCTTGAAGCATTGATTTCTAGAGCTGGAAAGAAGGAAAAAGGCTTGCCGCCTGTAGATAAATGGCATCCGGAGTTTTGTGGTGATATCCCGATGGAAATCAAGGCGGATGGCACATGGTTCTACATGGGGACGCCAATTGGCCGCAAAGCGCTTGTGCAACTCTTCTCTACTGTTCTTCGCAAAGACGAAGATGGAAAGACTTATCTCGTTACCCCGGTTGAGCTTGTTGGTATCACTGTTGAAGATGCGCATTTTATTGCGGTTGAAATGAACGCACATGAAGAAGATGGCGAACAAGTTATCACCATGCGTACAAATATGGATGATATTGTTGAGGTTGGCCCTGATAACCCCATGCGCTTTGTCATTGTTGAAGAAAACGATGGGGTTAAACCTTATGTCTTGGTGCGTGGTCGTTTGGAAGCCGTCTTGGCACGTCCTGTCATGTATGAACTGATTGCCCACGGCGAAGAGATTGAGGTTGATGGCAAGTTGATGTTTGCTATTCGAAGCAAAGGCGATGTTTTCCCGATCATGCCTGCAGATGAACTTGCAAAGCTGAGCGCTTAATTCTTGTGAGTTTTGATTTTTCCAAATCTAATGTCAGAGAATTGCTTCTCAGCAAGCTTGATTTTGCCCGCGATGAAATTGATGGCGATTATCAGATGAACGAGGGCATGCGCGATAGTGTGATTGCCAATGCCAAGAAACACGCAGCTGTCCTGATTGGTCTGATTGAGCGTGAGGGCTGTGTGAACGTGATTTTGACCAAGCGCACGGAAGCGCTCAATAATCACTCAGGCCAAGTTGCTTTTCCAGGTGGCCGTATTGATGACGGTGATGCCTCACCAGAAGCTGCCGCGCTACGCGAAGCTTGGGAGGAAATCGGGCTTGATATCAATGAAGTTGAGGTCATGGGACGCTTGCCGGATTATTATACCGGTTCAGGCTACCGCGTTGCGCCAATTATAGGTTTTGTGCGTGAAGGTGTTGATTTTGAGATTAATCCGGATGAAGTGGATTATATGTTTGAGGTGCCGTTATCCTTTTTGATGGATGAGGCAAACCACACGACGACCAGCAGAATGTGGAAAGAGCGTGAGCGATTTTTCTATGAAATGCCCTATGAAGATCATTATATTTGGGGTGTCACCGCAGGCATGATACGCGTTTTATATGATAGAGTTTTTAAATGACTGAATTAAAAGATATCCGCATTGAAGACGCTTGGTTGAAAGATGACAATCTTCAAGCGTTGTTTGATATTCTTTGCGCTGATGGCGGGGATGCCCGTGTTGCAGGTGGCGCTGTTCGCAATGCGCTGATGGGAATGCCTGCCAGCGATGTTGATCTTTGCACAACACTCCTGCCGCAAGAAGTTGTTAAGCGACTTGAAGCTGCAGGGCATAAAGCCGTACCTACTGGCATTGACCATGGCACTGTGACAGCTGTGATTGAAGGTCAGGCTTTTGAGGTTACAACGCTTCGAAAAGACATCGAGACAGATGGCCGCCATGCAGTGGTTGAGTTTGGAACGGATTGGGAAGCCGATGCCAATCGCCGAGACCTGACAATGAACGGATTATATTGTGATCGCGATGGCAAGGTTTATGATTATGTCGATGGGTATAAAGATATTCTATCAAAGGATGTTCGGTTCATCGGTGACGCTGAAACGCGCATCAAAGAAGACAGTTTACGCATTCTTCGCTTTTTCCGTTTTTTCGCTTGGTATGGAGAAGGTCGGCCTGATGCTTCCGGTCTGAAAGCCTGTGCTGCAGGGCGTGAACTTTTGGCCGGCTTATCTGTTGAACGCGTATGGATGGAATTTAAAAAGATGCTTGCGGCACCTGATCCAGGGCGTGCCATTTTATGGATGCGCACAACGGGCATTTTGGGTGGTGTCTTGCCTGAGACACATAAATGGGGAACTGACGCCATTCCAGGGCTTTTGCGATTGGAGCAAGAGCATGGGTGGAAAGCTGATGCACTTTTCCGATTGATGGGCATGGTGCGTCCTGATGTGGACACAATGCAAACCATGAGCAAGCGCATGACGTTTTCTAATAAAGAGATGGAGCGCATGGTTGCTTGGGCGAATAACCCTGCGCCGAAACCTGATATCTCAATATCTGATTTCGAGAAGTTTATGTATAAAAGTAACGTTCAGGGTTTGATTGACTCTATGAAGCTGGAGGCTGTGCATTTGCAAGGGCGTGAGAATGAGGCCGAAGCGCAAGCCATGTTAAAGCTTGTCGAACATGCCCAAAAATGGGAGCGTCCTGTTTTTCCACTCCAAGGCCAAGATCTGATCGTCAAGGGCATGAAGCCTGGCCGTGAAATGGGGAAACGATTGCAGGTATTGGAAGAAGCATGGATTGAGAGTGGGTTTGAACTGGGGCGCTTCGAGTTATTGGAACTTAATAATCGATAAAACTTGACCCTAGCTTGCTAGGTGTTCAATCAAGATTTTTGTTAGGCCATGCTTAGGCGCGTTTTGCGGCCAAACTGCGTAAATGCCCAGACTGTCCAA
>CALAIO010000167.1 GCA_937923355.1 uncultured Rhizobiaceae group bacterium
TGCGGGTAATCAATCGGCTCCATTGGCAATTGCAATAAGAGCTCATGACCTTTTTTACGCGAAGCTTCCATCCAGCGTTTCAAGCTGTTGCCATAAGGCGCAAAAGCAAGCGTCACACTAGGGGGGAGTTTTTGAACAGCCGTTTGTGTGCTTGATTGGCTAATGCCCAAACCGCCAATGACAATCACCACGCGCGCAACACCAAAATTACCTTCGGTATCTGCTTGTCGTGAATATAAATCCATTGCACGCAAGCCATCAGGCGAACGCTTCGGAATAATACCAGACGCACCACGCTCTGAAAGTTCCGGGTCTGGCAAATGCGCCAAGGCCTGTTCTTGCCTGCGTGTTTCCTTGGGCTGAACGGGAGGCTGTATAACAGGCGTTAAAGGCTTTAACGGTTGCAAGGTTTCAAGCGGCTTTACCTGCTGAAAATCTCCACCTTCAGGGTCGAGCGTATGCTCACGCTTTGGAACGACCTTCAAATCTTCTTGCGTTTCAACTTCCGGCACTTGTGGCTCAGGGGCAGGTGAAACTTCTGCAACTTCTTTGGGTTCTGGACTTGGCGACAGAAGCGCATCAAACCCGCCATAAAAATGGAAAACCGGCAAGCCAATTAAAAGTGCAAGACCTGCAACAACTAAAGCACTGCCGGACTTTTTCGCTTCTGATTTCGAAGCATACCCCTTAAGGGGCTTGTTAAATTCGTTTTCCGGTTCCATCACTCAGACCATCACCCGCATTTTTCTTAGTTTTCAAAAGACAGAATCAAACAAGGGAGAGCATAGCCCTCCCTTGCGTAAAACCAAAGTGGTAAAAATCAGTTCTGCGAAGGAACCGCTTTTTCAGGATCTGGTGGGAAAGCCGCATGTTGCTTCGTGCCGCGAATTAGGTCCTTGGCATAAATCAACTGCAGATCGTCTTTAGGATCCGGTGGCACATAAGCAATAGAACCTGAGCCTTCTTCATCCTCTTCATTGCCAACAATATGACCAGGAAGATTAGATTCGCCTCTAGCCTCTACACGACCCTGAAGTTCTTCCGGCAATGGCTGAACAACCTTAATGTCTGGCGTAATACCTTTACCCTGAATAGAGCGATCAGCAGGCGTATAATAAAGCGCTGTTGTCAGGCGAAGCGCACCATTGGCACCCAGTGGAATAATCGTTTGTACAGAGCCCTTGCCAAAAGATCGCGTTCCAATAATTGTTGCTCGCTTATGGTCTTGCAGCGCACCAGCAACAATTTCTGAGGCACTGGCAGAACCACCGTTCACAAGAACGACAACGGGCTTGCCACCTGTTAGATCGCCAGGACGCGCCGCATGACGTCTTGTTTCATCTTCGTTTCTGCCACGTGTAGAAACAATTAAGCCACGATCAAGGAAAGTATCAGAAACACTAATTGCCTGATCAAGCAGACCGCCCGGGTTCAAGCGAAGGTCAATCACATAGCCTTTAAGCTTGTCATCGCCAACTTCTTCACGAATGCTGTTAATCGCTTTTTCAAGACCATCGTAAGTCTGTTCGTTAAACGTATTAATATCAACAAAACCGATATCACCATCTTCAACACGGTAGCGCACTGAGCGAACAGTGATAATATCGCGAATAATGGTAATCTCAATCGGCTTGTCCGCACCTTCGCGTGCAATTGTCAAAACGATTGGCGTGTTTACTTCACCGCGCATTTTTTCAACAGCTTCGGCCAGGCTCACACCACGAATGCTTTCGCCGTCAATTTTTGTAATAAAGTCACCCGCCAGAACACCAGCCTTTGATGCTGGTGTTTCATCGATAGGGGCAACAACCTTAACAAGCTCGTTTTCCATGGTGACTTCAATACCAAGACCACCAAACTTACCGCTTGTGTTTACCCGCATATCAGAAAATGCTTTTGCATTAAGATAGCTTGAATGCGGGTCAAGGGATGTCAACATGCCATTGATGGCACTTTCAATCAGCTCTTCTTCTTTTGGCTCCGTTACATAGGACGAGCGCACGCGCTCAAAAATATCACCAAAAATGCTAAGCTGGCGGTATGTACTAACACCTGCTGCTTGTGCAGACGTAGAATGATTAAGGCCACTTGTGACCGTAAGCACCGCTGTTGCACCTATTGCTGCACCTGCCAGCAGAAGACCAAATTTACGAACCATCGGTAGTTCTTTCCTTGTTATTGACCGACCACCATGGGGTCGGATCGATTGAATTTCCATCCTTACGGAATTCTACATATAAAATAGGCTTTGTTGTGTTTACGTCAACCAACCCTGTACTCGCTATTCTTTGGGCGCCCATTATTCCAATTGGTTCGCCAACCAAAACAAATTGCCCAGGCTGTACATTGATTTTCTCCATGCCAGCCACAACAATATGATAACCCTGTCCTGCATTCATTATCAAGAGTTGACCGTAAGACCTAAATGGCCCTGCGTAAACTACCCATGCGTCTGCTGGAGAAATTACCCGTGCATTTTGTCTGGTTTCAAGAGATATACCACGTGTCTTGTCCCCTGCACCATCATTTTGGCCAAAAGATACTAATTGCGCTCCTTCAACGGGCAGCGGCAACAAACCTTTGGCTGCGACAAAACTAATCGCTGGCGCTATTCGCCCAGGATCAGAAAAAGCATTATTTTTCTCAAATGCACGTCCGGCAGCAATGCGTGCCTCTTCCTGTTTCTTACGTTCAATTTCTGCAAGACGAGCGGCTTCTGCCGCTTGCTGTGCTGATTCAATTTCTGTCTCAAGACTGGCAATCAAACCATTCAGGGAAGTTGCCTGAGCCGCCAATTCTGCGGCTTTTGCGCTTTCTTGCGCCAATTTCTCCTGTGCAACGCCCGCAAGCTTTCTTTTTTCAATCAGAAGCAAGTTCAGCTTTTCTTCTTCACCAGCAAGCGAAACCAGTTCCGCTGACAAATCCTTACGTTGCGTTTCAATATCATTTGATATCCGTACCAGATCTTGCAACTGCCCTAACAGAATTTCAGTTTCAGAACGCACTTCCGGCACAACCGAACCAAGCAGAATTGCAGAACGAACGGACGAAAGTGCATCTTCTGGTGTTACAAGAAGTGCTGGCGGTGGGTTGCGCCCCATACGTTGCAAAGCGCCCAGCACTTCCATCAACAAGGCTTTTTTGCTGTTTAAAAAAACGCGCACATCAGCCTGTTCATCGCGTAATTGTGATAGGCGGGTTTCCGCTTTTGTAATCCGTTTTTCGATATTTCGAGAGTTAGTAGACGTTTCTATCAGGGTACGGTTCAGCGTTGCACGATCTTTTTCAAGCGCCCCAATCTCGGAAGCAAGTTCCTGTTTGCGCTTTTCACTCAGGGAAATTTCTGATTGGAGAATTTTTAGCTCTTCAAGATTTCTATCTCGCTGCGAAGATAAATCCTGCGCCGTAGAAACCTGAACAAACAAACCCGCAAGCACCGCAAAGGCGATGCGCATGAGCGATTTGTAAAGTTTAAGCTTCAAGCTGATTCTCCATTATGAAAATAGAATATATCAAATTTGGTTAAGGATGAAGAAATATCCTTACGTAATGGCTTTTCCTCTTCAACTGAAAAGTGAATGGAAAACTGCAAATCCAATTGACTCGCTTCATATCACAAAACTATAGTCACCATGTCGGGGGTGTTTCGCCTAAAGAAACTGAGATATCGATAAGTGCTTCTGGCACAGCGCGGTGACCCTTAGAACCTGACCCAGCTAATACTGGCGTAGGAAGCACTAAGAGCACTCGCTCAAAAGGACGTAAGTCTATAACCGCATCCTTCACAATATTGACGGGGTCTTTGTTAAAACAAGGAACCTAACAATGA
>CALAIO010000168.1 GCA_937923355.1 uncultured Rhizobiaceae group bacterium
GGTGAAACAATGATCGTTTCAACCAATTCCATAGAAGCACGAGCATCTGCATAAAGCTCTGGATTAAACGCTGGCAATGTATCAATTGGGTAGCAAACAATCGGCCTGATCGCTTTAAGATCTTGCGCATTTTGCGGGGCAGGGTTTCTTGGTGTGGGCTTCATGGAACATCTTTCAAATTAGTCATGTCTAGCAATACTCAAATCTGGCCTATCCATCTACAGAAATTTTCAGAAAACTGGCACTATCAGGTTTTAATTCTGGTCTTTAGAGGTAGAAAAAATTAAAATTTAAATGCTGGGTTACAGGGACTAAAATCATGTCTATTAAATCTCCTTATCTATTATTCATTGGTGATGTGCCGGATGCTTTGGCTGCCAAAACGGCACAAGGTGTTGTGGATTGGCGTCCGGAACGTTGTGCAGGTCAAATGCGCATGGAAGGCTGCGGTGCAGACCTTGGCATTCCTGACATGAGCATTGAAGAAGCAGTTAGCGCAGGCGCAAAAACATTCGTCGTTGGTGCAGTAAACGCTGGTGGTGTTTTAAAAGACACTTGGATCCCGGAAGTTGTAAATGCAATCGAAGCGGGCATGGATGTCGCAAGTGGCCTTCACGTGCGTTTGCAGGAAGTACCAGAAGTGGCAGCCGCAGCAGAAAAACATGGTGCACAACTTCATAACCTTCGTCATTCAGATCGCACTTATGCAACAGGCAAAGGCACACCACGAAAAGGTAAGCGCCTTTTGGCTGTTGGGACGGATTGTTCAGTCGGTAAAAAATATTCAGCACTTTGCATTGAGCGTGACATGAAAGCCGCAGGCCATTCAGCAGAGTTTTGCGCAACAGGTCAAACAGGACTTTTGATTGCAGAACGCGGTGTGGCACTTGATGCTGTGGTTGCAGACTTTATTTCTGGTGCAGCAGAATTCATCACGCCAGAAACAGACGAAAACAACTGGCAAATCGTTGAAGGGCAGGGTTCATTGTTCCACCCATCCTTCTCAGGCGTAACATTGGGTCTTCTGCACGGTTCTCAGCCAGACGCATTTGTTGTTTGTCATGAACCAACCAGAACAACCATGCGCGGCGTACCAACTCCACTACCAACCATTCAACAAGTGATTGAAGCAACAACGTTGATGGGTAAACTAACAAACCCAGACGTGCGCTGCGTAGGCATCTGCGTAAACACACTGGCGCTTTCAGAAGACGAAGCAAAAGCATACCTGGCCAAAACAGGCGAAGAACACGGCCTACCATGCGTAGACCCGTTACGCTTTGGCGCAGAGGCAATCGTTGCAGAAGTTGAAAAGCAGTTTGGGTAAGTAAGATATTAAACCAGCGTCGTGTGATATAAACGCAGCGCTGGTTTTATGAATTGCTTCTTATAGTCCAATTAGGACATTCAATTGTTGTCGCTGCCATAAAATAAATATTTCTGCTGAATTCTCTTCACATTGATCCCAGCTTAATATCCCAACAAATCAAGTTATGAAATAATTAGGGAAATTGAGGTTCAATTCTTTAAGTTGTTAAAGGGTTGGAAAGCAGATGAGAAAAAAGATTTCAATAACAGTTGGAATGATATTGCTGCTTGCATCATGCGCTCCGGAAAAATCGAAGCAAAGTGACGCGGAAATCACGACTGAGAATGTCGCTGAAATTATTCATAAAAACAATGATCCACTATCTGGTAACGAAACAATCAAACTGCATGAGGTAAAGGTCGTCGGCAATTTTGATGACTCACTCACCGTTGATTTTACCTACACCTACGAACACGATATTCCATCTGAAGAAGTAAGGCTGTTTGTAACGCCCGACCACAAATATTGGCGTACACGTTACTTGGTTATTGATAAAGGAACTCATACAGCACGTGCTATTATAAAACTTAGTAATCAGAAGATGGATGCCGATGGAAAAGCCGAAGCCCATAGTACAAAACTATTTTTTAGATTTGGCCACTATATTACAAGTGAAATAACAGGAAAAACCAGATTTGGTGGCAATTTCTGGGATCAAGAAGTGCGTTTCAGGAAAACATGGAGCCTAAAATAACATTCGAATACGAACTTAATTTGAAAGTTGAACGATGCGTAAATCTGTAAAAATTATTAGCTTAGCACTGGTTATAGCTGCACTTTTCTTCGGCTATGACTGGTACAAGCAACAACCGGTAATCGAGGAAGCCTATGCAGTTGCACAAAAGCGCATAAAAGATACGATTGCATTCGGTGACCATACGCAATTGGATTTGTCAGACCTGCATAAGTTAAACGCATTACCTCCACAAATTTCAACAATGAACAAGCTTGAAACACTCATTCTGTCAGATACGAATGTGAGTAATCTAAGCCTGGTAGGTGAGCTGCCTTCTCTGAAAAATCTATATATTAACAACACTCCTGTTTCAGATTTATCAACGCTTTCGAAAAGTCCACGTTTGGAAAAACTGGTTGCAGCAAAAAGCAGGGTTTTCAATTTGGAGCCTTTGGTAGGCATTCGTACTTTGAAAGATCTGGCGCTAGGTGGCACAGCTATAAAGTCTCTTGAACCCACCCAATATATGGCAAAGCTGCAGAAAGTGAATTTGTATAATAGCTATGCAAATGATGGTTCTCAAAAATACTATCAAGCATTGCAGGAAAAAGGTGTAAAGCTTGTTAGTGGCAGCTCATACAGACAAAACTACAAACCGGGCATACTTTACAAAACCCAGGTTTTCCTGGCGCGTCTAGCGTCAGATTTTTCAGACAGATATGGTGTCGCAAGAAAAGTAGTCGTGTTTCTACAACCGCCGAAGATGTATAATGGCGCTAAAAATTCAATATGCGTAAACAATCATACCGGTAGCGCTTTAAGTTTCTCTTTTGAAACCAGTCAGGGAACCAATACTTTTCGATTGGCGCATAATTCATGGCGCTGTCAAAAAAACGATGAAGTTGCAAAACTTGCCATAAAGCACAGCAATAATGGCCCAGAAATTTGCACCCGCAAGATTGAGACAGGACAAACAATCGTTATCAAAGAGTTTGAGGCAAGTGACATTTGCCAACCCGCATAAAGCATGATCTTTTGCTTAAATCGTCAAAATCGTCTGCCCGGTCGTCTTCCTGCCATCTAAATCACGATGCGCGGTTGCTACTTTTGTCAGCGGATAGGTTTGGTTTACCTGTATTTTAATCTTCCCATCCGAAATCATCTTGAAGAGTTGTTTGGCGCGTTTTTGGAGTTCGTCGCCTGCAAGGAAATGAAACAGCGTTGGGCGGGTCATGAAGAGCGAACCATAAGCCGATAGGTCTGCCATTTTAAAATTCGCCGCAGGGCCAGATGATTGGCCGAAGGCTACAAACATGCCGAAGTTGCGAAGTACTTCCAGTGAACCCGGGTAAGTATCCTTGCCCACGGAATCATAGACTGCCGCCACGCCCTGTTTTTTGGTGAGGCGCATGGTCTTGGCGACGAAATCATCTTTCTTGTAATCAATGACATTTGCGTAGCCTGCCTTTTTAGCAAGCTTGCATTTGGCGCTACCGCCAGCAGTGCCAATCGCGTTGATGCCTTTGTCCTTGAGCCATTGGCCAACAATCAGGCCAACACCGCCTGCCGCAGCATGAACTAAAACTGTATCGTCTTTCTTTGGCTTATAACAATCATGAATGAGATAATGCGCAGTCAGGCCTTTTAGAATACTAGCGGCTGCCACTTCATCTGAAACACCATTTGGAATTTTGACCAAACGATCAGCAGCAATAATACGGTGCGTACAATATCCGCCACCTGGAACAGTCCATGCAACACGTTCGCCTACTTTAACGGATTTGACACCAGCGCCAACCGCTTCCACAACACCAGCGCCTTCACAACCTAAAATACAAGGGTAACCACCCGGTGCAGGATAAAGACCCGAGCGTTGATAGATATCAATGAAGTTCATGCCAATCGCAGTATGGCGAATAAGCGCTTCGCCTTTTTTGGGCTTAGCCAATTCAATTTCTCGTTTCTTGAAAACGCCAGCCGCACCCGCCTTATCCGCAACCATTGCATATGCCATTGATACATTCCTCCCAGAATCAAAATTTATTCAGCTTTAAAGATATCATCTACAGGAACTTGCAGGGAAGTGACAAGGTGATTGGTTTTACCTGCCATGCCTATAATAGAAATCAATTCATTATGTTGATCTTCACTCATGCCTTTTGCTTTAGCAGCAGCCGTGTGTGAGTGAATGCAATAAGAGCAACCATTAGCGACAGAAACAGCAATATAAATCATTTCCTTGGTAAGTGGATCGATAGTTCCAGGTCCCATGATGGATTTTAACTCACCCCATATGGCTTTGAGTTGTTGAGGATCATGCGCCAGCGCACGCCAAAAATTATTGATAAAATCAGAGCCGCGCGTCTTGCGGATGTCATCGAAAACTTCAAGGACTTCAGGAGAAGCTTCCGCATCTGAAATAAGGGAACGTGTAGACATAATAAACCTTTCATTCGTCAAGTCCTTGACGCAAATCCATTTGAGTAGTCCAATGGTGGCCTAAACGAAAGATAGGAGCAAGTTATGTGTGATGTTTGTGTAATGAATTCCGTGAAAGAAAAGATGCTTTCCAGGCGTGATCTCTTTAAGGCTTCTGGCGCAGTGGTTGCTGCTGGTGCTGTTGCTTCAACTATATCTGCGCCCGCTGCACTTGCGGATGGACATAGCAAGGTTGAAGATTTGACGCATGAATATGATGACAAGTTCCCGACCTACTTTGGTGCGCCCGGTATTGAGATGGAGCAAAAGTTTAATTTCAAGGATAACGGTTTTAATCTGATGCAGTTAAACCTCAATGAACATACAGGCACGCATATGGATGCGCCGCTGCATTTTTCTGCAGACGGGCAGGCGGTGAATGAAATTCCCGTTGAAAACTTAGTGGTGCCGCTTTGTGTTATTCATATTCACAAAAAAGCAGCGGAAAATGCGGACGCACAAGTCACCCCTGATGACATCAAGGCCTATATTTCTAAGCATGGCCCAATTCCGGATAAGGCCTGTGTCGCCATGCACTCTGGTTGGAGCAAGCACGTTGCAACAGACAAATATCGCAACGTCGGTAGCGATGGAAAGACCATGCACTTTCCAGGTTTCCATATAGAAGCAACAAAAATGTTATTGGAAGAAACAAATGCTGTTGGCATGGCGGTTGATACGCTCTCACTTGATCATGGGCCATCAGCAGATTTTGCAACGCATTATGCCTGGTTACCACAAAACCGCTGGGGCATCGAGAATATTGCTAACTTGGATAAAGTGCCAGCCTCTGGTGCAACGCTGGTTGTGGGCGCGCCAAAACACAAAGGCGGCACTGGCGGCCCTGCGCGTATCTTTGCGCTTGCATAAGGTTCGCTTCCAGACAATAAATGAGAAAAGACGCCAGCTATAAATGGCTGGCGTTTGGTTTGAGTATAGAGGGATTTTTAAATGGCAATGTTGTCCAACAGACAAATCTGGACATGGTTTGAAGGTGAATGGCATGAGGGCAATGTGCCTATAATGGGTGCGGCAGATCATGGCACTTGGTTAGGCACTATGGTGTTTGATGGCGCACGATATTTCAACGGTGTCATGCCTGATCTGGATTTACATTGCGAACGCGTCAATGCCTCCACGCGTGCGATGGGTATGAAGCCGTGTATTGAGACTTCAAAGATCATTCAACTCGCAGAAGAAGGTGTGAAGAAATTTAGTGGTGATGTGCCGCTCTATATTCGCCCCATGTGCTGGTCAACAGTTGGTGGTGATTTGGCGGTTGATGCGGATCCTGATTCAACTGCTTTTGCGCTTTGTATTGAAGAAGCATCTATGGCGCCCTTTGTTGGAACAACGCTCACCACAACAACTTTCACAAGACCAACACTTGCTTCAGCAGTCGTAAACGCAAAGGCTGGATGTTTGTATCCTAATAATGCACGCATGTTGCAGGAAGCAAAAAGCAAGGGGTTCGGAAACGCCATATGCTGTGATCAATTAGGGAATGTCGCCGAGACCGCCACGGCCAATATATTCATGGTCAAGGATGGCGACGTTTATACACCAGTGCCAAACGGAACTTTCCTTGCAGGCATCACGCGCGCAAGGGTAATTCAACTGTTAAGAGACGCAGGTGCGGCAGTGCACGAAACCGTTCTGAAACTGGATGACTTCCACGCCGCAGATGAAATTTTCATGACAGGCAATTACTCAAAAGTTACGCCAGTGATAAAATTTGAAGAACGTAAGTTGGAAATCGGTGCTATTACAACCAAGGCTCGTGATTTATATTTTGAATGGGCTGGTGGATAATTTTCAATGTCAAATGATGTTCTAAAGAAAGAAGTTTTGGACACTTACAACAATTATTATGTTGAAGGTTTCAAGAAGAATGACATCAGTTTGATTAATGAAATCGTGGCCTATCCGCTAACTTACGTGAAAGATGGCGTTACGAGTTTAGTAGATGAGTTTC